>DATBKR010000001.1:0-1770 GCA_036555805.1 Hyphomicrobiaceae bacterium
AATCTCGATCTGGCTGGGGTGCAGGGTCCAGGCCCCGGCGCAGCCGTGCAGGAAGGCGTTGCGGAACTGCGCCTCGCAGGCCGCCGGGTCGGCGAAATCGCCGAACGGCCCGTAGAACGGCTTGAGGCCGTAGGCGAGGCACGCGTCCACCATCCGCGCCAGGGTGTAGTGCCACAGGTCCTGCTGGAAGAAGGCGCGCGGGGCGCCGGCCGGCCCGGGGTCGGCCAGCACGCCGTAAGCGGGGTGTCCGCCGCCTACCCGCGTCGTCTTCATGCCGCGCGAGGCGGCAAGGTCGGCCGGACCGAGGCTCAGCCCATGCATGCGCGGGCTGGCGGCGGCGATGGCCTCCACGTTGTTGACGCCCTCGGCCGTCTCCAGGATGGCGTGGATCAGGATGGGCTTGGGCAGTCCGTGCCTCGCCTCCAGCTGCGCCAGCAGCTGGTCGAGGTAGTGGACGTCCCAGGGACCCTCGACCTTGGGCAGCATGACGACATCGAGCTTCGCTCCCACCGCCGGCACGATCTCCAGGATGTCGTCGAGCGCCCACGGTGAGTTCAGCGCGTTGATGCGCGTCCACAGCCCCGTCGCCCCGAACTCGTGCGCCTGGGCCATGGCGATGAAGCCGGCCCGCGCCGCCGCCTTGGCATCGGCGGGAATCGCGTCCTCCAGGTTGCCGAGCACGACGTCGACCTGCGGGATCAGCTCCCCCACCCGCGCCCGGATCCTGTCGATATGCGGCGGCACGAAGTGGATCATGCGCTCCAGCCGCACGGGCAGCTGCCGGCACGGCTCCGGCGCGCCGATGGCGAGGGGGGCGAAGTGCTTGGCGGGGGTTCGGTTCATGCGGGTGAGATGGCGAGTGGTGAGATGGTGAGTGACAGGAGTCGGTATTGCACGGAATGCGCGCGGCTTGCCATGCCCGAGCGCAAATACGTGGCTCAGAGCGATGTGCAGAAATTAATCGCGCCTACTGAGAAAGTGCTTGTCTCGGGGGCGGGGCTCCGCTAACGTGAACATATGGCGAACGATCCGGGCCTGAGGGAATTTGTGCACGAGCGCTTCCGCCGTGTCGACGAGAAACTCGACAGGGTCATCGATGTGCTCACCGAGATCCGCACGCATCAGGCGGCCATGCTGAATATTCTCGCCTCCCACGACACGCACATGCTGCGTACGGAGGTACGGCTGGGCGACATCGAGAAGCGCCTGGCCCTGGTCGATGCGGCCATTCCGGGTTGACGGACGTTCCAGTCTGTGGCCTAGCCTCTCGGCAGTGGGGCGGCGCGCCGGGAGTTGGTGAGCTCATCAAGAGTTCAAGAGGCAGCACGCGGACCTCAACGGCATGCCGTCCGACGCCGGAGCCGAGTCCGACGGCAAGGCCGGTCCGAAGAAAAAATAGCCCAAACCGCGCGGGCTGACGAATGGGCCGCGCCACGGGAACCGTCCTGCGACGACGATCGCTAGCCCCACCGCCGGTTGCTCCACATCCACTGCTCCGGGGTTTCGCGGATCCAGGCTTCGAACTGGCGCTGCATGGCGGCCGTCACCCACCTCACGTCTTCGGCGGGGTTGGCGGTGCGGGGCACTTTCAGCTCCTTGATGTCGATGGAGAACCGGCTCTCTTTCCCGAGCCGCAGGCAGCGGCTCATCCAGATGCGGGCGCCCACGCGGCGCGCGATCATGCCGGCGATGGCCACCGACCGCGCCGGCTTGCCGAAGAACGGCACGGGAAGGCCGGTGCGGTCGTAGAGGTCGCACACCAGGCCCAGC
>DATBKR010000002.1:0-2279 GCA_036555805.1 Hyphomicrobiaceae bacterium
TTGGCGTCTGGGTGGTGCTCGGCATCGGCATGCGCTGCTGTCTCTATGACGCGGCCTTCGCCGCTCTTGTGCAGGTTGCGCCGACGCGCGGCCGTAAGGCCATCTCATACCTGACCCTGTACGGCGCCTACGCTTCCACTGTGTTCTGGGTCGTCGGCCACTATTTGAACGAGGCCTACGGCTGGCGTGGAACGCTGGTGATCTTTGCGGCCATCAATTTGGTGGTGTGCCTGCCTCTCAACTGGATCGGGCTCTCCAGGCGCGATGCGCCGGCAGACGCCGCACCCGACGCGAGTGCGACACCCGCGTCGGAAGGTGCCGTGCTTGCGGGGCGCTTGCGGGTGGTCGGCATCATCCTGTTCGCGCTCATCATGTCGATCAACGGCTTCGTCTTCGGTGTCATCTCGCTGCAGCTCGTGCCCTTGCTCGAAGCCGCCGGTCTGGCCGGCGCCACGGCGGTCTGGGTGGCCTCGCTCAAGGGACACGGCCAGTTCGCCGGGCGCATCATCGAGATAGTCTTCGGGCGCAAACTCAAGGCGATGACGGTGGCGCGTATCGCCATCGGTGTCGTACCGGCTTCGGTACTGCTGCTATTCCTCGCGCAAGGCGATATCTGGCTGCTCGTCGCCTTCACGCTGCTGCTCGGCGCATCGCAGGGGGTGATCACGATCGTTCGAGGTGCCGTCCCCCTCGCCCTGTTCGGGACCAAGGGCTACGGCGAGGTGCTTGGACTGATCGCGACACCGATCCTGATCGTGAATGCCTTCTCGCCAGCCGTCTTTGCCCTCCTTGTCGACCAGTTCGGCTGGCGAGTGTCGCTCTACGCCCTCTTCGGCTGCGCGATAGCCACCTGGATAGCCATCGAGCTCATGTCGCGCTGGTACCGGGGTGCCCAGGCAACCACCAGCAATCGCCTGGCGACCGAGGCATGACCGCGAACAACCGCTTGGCGGTCATCCTTGTGCTTGGCACCACGCAGACCCTGGCGTGGGCTTCGAGCTACTATCTTCCTGCCATCCTTGCCGATCCGATCGCGCAAGAGCTCGGGATGTCGAGCACATGGTTCTTCGCTGCGTTTTCCGCGGCGCTCGTCATCTCCGCATTGGTCGGGCCGCGCGCCGGCCGGACCGTGGATGCCATCGGCGGCAGGGAGGTGCTCGCCCTCTCCAACGTGGTCCTCGCGTTCGGCCTGGCGATACTCGGCCTCTCGCATTCACAGCCGATGCTGTGGGCGGCCTGGCTGATCCTCGGCCTCGGCATGGGCATAGGACTCTACGATACCGCGTTTGCAGCGCTCGGACGGATCTACGGGCTGGAAGCGCGGTCCGCGATCACCGGCATCACGCTTGTTGCGGGCTTTGCCAGCACTGTCGGGTGGCCGCTCAGTGCGTGGGGCGCAAGCTCGCTTGGCTGGCGGGAAACCTGCTTCGCCTGGGCGGCCGCGCACATCGTCATTGGCCTGCCGCTCAACCTCCTGCTGCCACGACCTTCCGAACTCGCCCTCCCAGCCGAGGAGACCGGCGAACCGCGAGTTTCCTTGGACCGGCCAATGCTCGTGCTGGGTCTCGCCTTCGCCGCGTCGTGGATGGTTGTCGCCGCCATGGCCGTGCACTTGCCCCGCATGCTGGAGGCGGCAGGTGCAACCGCTGTTGAGGCCGTCGCCGCCGGCGCCTTGATTGGACCGTCACAGGTCGGCGCACGCATCCTGGAAGCAAGCCTCCTCAGGCGCTTTCATCCGATGATCTCGGCGCGGCTTTCTGTTGCGCTGCACCCGATCGGTGCCGGAGTCTTGGGTTTGCTGGGAGCCGGTGTGGCGGCAGCTCCGTTCACGGTCCTGCACGGAGCAGGCAGCGGCATCCTGACGATCGCACGTGGAACCGTGCCGCTCGCCATGTTCGGCCCGGCAAACTACGGCTACCGCCTGGGAATTCTCGGGGCGCCATCGCGCGTTGCGATGGCCGCTGCACCTCTGTTGTTCGGGATACTCATTGAGCGCTACGGCGCCGGCGTCTTGGTATTTTCATCGTTGCTGAGCCTCGCGGCGCTGTTGGGACTATGCACGTTGCCGATCAAATCACCGCCAAAAGACTAGGTCGTGCAGACACCGGCTGAAATTGGGTCCAGGAAAGTCGATCATCAGCCACGCGGGTCCCAACGGGCTGCGAAGCCCTTGCGCCGGTATCGAGATTGGCGGCATTCCCATTGCCACCGCCTTGTCGTTGATCGGCGGCTTGCTCGTATGCTTCGTACGGGAGGCCGCGAAGTCCTATGGCACCAGG
>DATBKR010000003.1:0-4351 GCA_036555805.1 Hyphomicrobiaceae bacterium
GAGGAGAAGTTGATGCTCCCGCTGCCGATGTCCATGTCCTTGCCGAGCTGCTGGCGCAGCTTGTCCTTGGCGGTGACGGAGACCACCCTGGCCCCGGCGCGCGAAAACGCGGCCAGCACCGTGGAGCAGCGCATCAGCTCAGGCCCGGTCATGACCACGGCCTTGCGGGTGGCCGGATCGAGGTAGAAGTTGCCCGAGATGCCGTGCACCGCCGGCGGGCTGCCCGTGACGATGGACACGTTGTTGGGGCAGGTGAAGCTGGGGATCACGCACTCGGCGACGGCGCTGAAGCCGGACTGCATGAAGCGGGCAGTGTTGGGAATCGCGCCCTGCTTCAGGGCGGCATCGAGGTAGGCCGGGTCGCCGCCGTCGATGCACACTACCACCACCGGCCGCGACGGCCAGCGGTAGGAGGTGCCGTTCAGTTCAACCATCGCCTTGTGCATCGGGGTAGCCCCCTCCCGTTCCAGACCCGTGTCGCGGCTGCCAGGGTGCTCGAATACCGTTGTGCACGGCACTCAGCGAGACCCTCGGACTCCAGCTGCTACCTTCGCCAAGGAAGCAGCTGTGAACGGCCTCAAGATGACCTCAAGCAACTCCTATCCTACCACTCCTACCAAGCGCATGTCCGATGGAGGGTGTCCGGCATGAGCAGGCGTTGGCTCGCAGTCCTGCTGTCCATCACGCTGTGGTCAGATGTAGCCATTGCTGCCGAGCCTGCCGCAACGGGTCCGGCAGGATGCCTCACGCCCGGCCTGGAGCCTTTCAATGCCGCGATGACGCGGCTCCTCCACGAATGGGGCTTGCCCGGCGGCAGCCTCGCCGTCTCGCACAACGGACGCATCCTCCTTGTGCGCGGCTACGGCCTTGCCGACAAGGCGACGGGCGCCCCCGTCACACCGCGCACGAGGTTTCGTCTCGGCAGCCTCAGCAAGCCCATCACCGCTGTCGCCATCCTGAAGCTGGTCGAGGAGGGCCGGCTCGGCCTCGACGACAAGATGCTGCCGCTCCTGGGCGACCTGGCGCCGCCAGGGGAAGCGATCCGCGATCCGCGCGTGCACGCCATCACTGTGCGGCACCTGCTGCAGCACACTGCCGGGTTCGATCGCGAGATGTCCGGCGATCCCGTCTTCATGCCCCGAGCCGCTGCCGCGCTCGAACGGCAGAAGGCCAAGCCGCCGCCGAGCTGTCAGACCGTCCTGCGCAACGTGCTCGATGGTCCGCTTGATTTCGATCCCGGCGCGCAGCATGCCTATTCAAACCTGGGCTACTGCATCCTGGGCCGGATCATCGAGCGTGTCGCGGGCACGCCCTATGTGGAGTTTGCGCAGTCCCGTCTCCTGCAGCTGGCTGGCGCGTCCGGACTGATGCTCGGCCGCACGATGACAGCCGCGCCCGATGAGGCGACCTATTACGACTATGCGGGCGCCCCCACTCAGGAGGGCATGCCTGGAGTGGCCGAAGGAATGGTTCCGGCGCCGTACGGAGCCTTCGCCATCGAGGAGATGGATGCTTATGGCGGCTGGATCGGCGCACCCGTAGACTATCTGCGCTTCATGCTGGCCATTGATGGCCAGGGTGGACCTCGCCTTCTCAAGGAGGCCAGCGTCCGCGAGATGCTGTCGCGCCCAGAGATTCCAGGCGCGACCCCTGGCCAGCCTATTTTCTATGGCCTCGGCATGTATGTGCGCGATCTCGGTGGCGGAGCGAAGAACTGGTGGCACACAGGCTATCAGCCGGGCTTCTTCACCTTCGCGCTGCGCACGGAGCGAGGGCACAGCTGGGCTGTGGCCTTCAATTCAAGCCCGCGCGATCGGGGCGGCTTCTGGCGGGATCTCGATAGCTCCCTGTGGGCAGCGGCAATCCGCGTTGGACAATGGCCAACCTCATCAAGGAGCTGCGCGCCCTACGATCCAAAGCACTGAGGATCCACTGGGTTGGAGGGATCCCGCGCGTCACAGCTGCGGCGCGCTGAAGGTGTCGCACGCCTTGACCTGGCCCGACTGCAGGCCGCGGCGGAACCAGCGCACGCGCTGCGCCGAGCTGCCGTGCGTGAAGGCGTCGGGCACGACATAGCCCTGGGTGCGGCGCTGGATCATGTCGTCGCCGATGGCGGCGGCGGCGTTGAGGCCCTCCTCGATGTCGCCCGGCTCCAGCCGCGACTTCACCTGGTCGTTGAGGGACGCCCAGACCCCGGCCAGACAGTCGGCCTGCAGCTCCATCTTCACCTGCAGGGCGTTGACCTCGGCCTCGCTGCCGGCGTGCATCTTGGCCTGCTGCACGGCGTCGGCGATGCCCAGCAGGTTCTGCACGTGGTGGCCGATCTCGTGCGCGATCACGTAGGCCTGGGCGAAATCGCCCTGCGCGCCGAAGCGCCGCTTCATGAAGTCGTAGAACGCGAGGTCCACGTAGACCTTCTGGTCGAGCGGGCAATAGAACGGCCCCATGGCGGACTGGCCGGGGCCGCACGCGGTGGGGGTGGTCCCGGAGAACAGCACCAACGTGGGCTTCTGGTACTCCTTGCCGGCGGCGGCAAACACCCGCCCCCAGACATCCTCCGTGTCGGCGAGCACCCGGCGCACGAATTTGCCCATGGCGTCGCTCGATTGGTCGACGCCGGGGCGGCCGGGCAGGCCCTGCACGTCGGGCGCGCCGGTGCGCGGGCCCGGGCGCGGCAGGTCGGGGATGCGCAGCCCGCCGCCGGTGAGAAGCGCGAGGGGGTTGATGCCGAGCAGGAGGAGGCCGATGCCGATGATGAGGAGCCAGCCGAGCCCGAGGCCCCTGCCGCCGCGCCCCATCGGGATGACGACCCCGCCCCCGCCGCCAGGGAACATGCCGCCGAAGCCGCCGCGTCCGCGCCGGTCCTCGATCTCTTCGCTCTCGCGGTCAGCCTCGCCGTATCGCATGGCGCCATCCCCGGGGAACCGGACTGGACCTGGAGGGGCCGCGCGCACGGGGGCGCGTCTGGCCCCCCGGTGTTCAGCCCAGTATTAGCGCGCGGGCTGCGGGCGCGGACAGCCGCGTGGCGAAAGAGAGGTTAACGCTGGTGCGCTCAACCGGCCCTCTCCGGATACGCCGGCGCGATGCGGCTGGCAGGCGGCGCGGGCATGCGCCTCAGACTCGCGAAGTCGATGTCGGCCGCAACGGCGAAGCCGGGGCACCCGAGCGAAGCGAGCTGGACCCGGCCGCCGTCGATGCGGAGCCGGGCAGGACCGCCGCTCCGCCGGTAGAGGTCGGGATGCGCCCCGGCGAAGGACGCCTGCTCCGGCTCGGGCGCGAACGACATGCCGTCGACGAAGTGGTGGCCGTTGCGCTCCACGTGCGCGAGGCCCAGGAGCGACACGAGCGCGAGGTCCTGCTGCACGCTCGTCCCGGCCAGCGTCGTCAGGTCCTCGCCGGACATGAAGCAGCGTGCGGCCCCTGCCCGGGCGTTGAGGTGGGCAATGCGCGCGGCATTGAGGATGGACTTGTAGAGGCCCTTGCAGGTCTTGCTGGAGACGCCGCGGTAGCCGAGCTTCAAGGCTGCGGGGAAAGTGCCGAGCTCGCCGTCGGACTCGTCGATGATCAGCGGCTTCAGCCGCGCCAGCGGCTCCACCGAGGCGGCGAGCGCCCTGGCCCGCTTGATCGGCTGCTCGATGAACAGGATCGCCTTCACCAGCCGCGTCAGCGCCGGCGTCTCGGCCATGCGCCGCCACATCTCGGCGATACCCTCGACGCTGTCGTACTGCTCGTTGCCGTCGAGCGTCGCCAGGTAGTCCCCGGCGTGTCTGTCCAGCACGCTGGCAATTCTCTGCAGCCGGTCCAGGTCATCAGCCACGTTGCCGCCGACCTTCAACTTGTAGTAGCGCGTGCCGTAGACCTGCGCGACCTCCTCCAGCGTCTCGGGGAGGCCATCGTCGACGCGCTCGCCCGGCTTCTGGTCGCCCGCCACGATGGGATCGACCAGCCCTACGGTGTGGCGTACAGCGATATCACCGCCCGGTTGGAGAGCGCCCAGGAACCCCGCCAGGTCGAAGCCCGCAAGGTCCGGCGTGAGCGCGTCGCGCACCTCGATACCGACGATGTTGCGCCGGATCGTCCCGGCAAACGACTGGCCCGTCGCGCGCCCTGCCGCATCGAGGATGGCGCGGTCGAGCAGCGCCGGGCCGTAGGAGGCGACCAGCGGCACCAGGCCGAGGGCGGCGCCGCGCGCGAGCTGGTCGCCGTAGGCGTCGGCGTAGAGCCCGAACGGCGTGCACCAGCCGCGGCTGCGATAGAGATCGATGGCGATGCCCAGCGCCTGGCGCAGCTGGTCGACGTTCTGCGCGTCGCTGAACGCCGGGTCCTTGTCGAACCACTTGGCGGCGAGGCT
>DATBKR010000004.1:0-8692 GCA_036555805.1 Hyphomicrobiaceae bacterium
GGGTCTCGTTGACCGCACCGAAACTCCACGTGCGCCCGGCGTCGCGCAGCCAACCCTGCGCCTCCTCGCGCAGACCCGCGTCGAACCAATCGGCGGCCACACCGCTATCGTGGCCGTTGCGCAGGCCCGCGGCCTTGGCACTGGCGGCGTACTCGCGGGCCAGCTCGGCGCGGGCCAGCGCCATGGCGCGCTTGTCGCCCAGGACGCGCATCCGCTCCCTGGCCGTCTCCCGCTCGCTTGGCTCCTGGCCGCCGGCGCTCTGGGCCTTGCTCCAGTCGGCGACCTTGCCGTCCACCCATTGGCGCAGGCGCGCATCGACCCAGTCGTCGCCGGCGTGGAGCACGTCGTCCACCCACTTCCTCAGCGGTTCGGCGTCGTCGTCGTCGTGGCGGTAGAGGGCCGCCATGCGGCCGGCATCGATTTCCTCCTTCAGCCAGTCGCGGGCGCGGAAGCGGTCGTTGCCGCCCAGCTGGATATCGGTGCCGCGGCCGGCCATGTTGGTGGCGATGGTTACGGTGCCGGGCACGCCGGCCTGGGCGATGATGTTCGCCTCCTGCTCGTGGTAGCGGGCGTTGAGCACCTGGTGCGGGACCGGGTCGCCGCTGCCGTTGCGGCCCAGCTCGCCGAGATAGGCGCCGACATCGTTGAGGTGGCGCTTGAGCTCGTCCTCTTTGCCATCTCTGAGCCCGTCCGCCAGCTTCTTCATGTACTGGCCCAGCTCGCGGATGTACTTGCGGTCCTTGAGGAGCGCGGAGAGGTGCTCCGACTTTTCAATCGACACGGTGCCGACCAGGATCGGCTGGCCGCGGCGGCGGCAGTCGGCGATCTCGGCGACGATGGCGCGCGCCTTCTCGGCGGCGGTGCGGTAGACCTCGTCGTGCTCGTCGGTGCGGTCCACCGGCATGTTGGTGGGCACCTCCAGCACGTCGAGCTTGTAGATGTCGAGGAACTCGTTGGCCTCGGTGAGGGCCGTGCCGGTCATGCCGGCGAGCTTCTGATAGAGGCGGAAGTAGTTCTGGAAGGTGATGGAGGCGAGCGTCTGGTTCTCGGGCTGGATCTTGACGTGCTCCTTGGCCTCCAGCGCCTGGTGCAGGCCGTCAGAGTAGCGGCGGCCGTGCATCATGCGGCCGGTGAACTCGTCGATGATGATGACCTCGCCGGCCTTCACGATGTAGTCGCGGTCGCGCAGGAACAGGGCGTGCGCCTTGAGCGCCTGGTTGCCATGGTGCACCACCGAGACGTTCTCGATGTCGTAGAGCGACTCGCCCTTGAGCAGCCCCTTCTCGCCCAGCAGCCGCTCCATGTGCTCGTTGCCGGGCTCGGTGAACGAGACCTGGCGCTGCTTCTCGTCGAGTTCGTAGAGACCCTGCTTCTTGATGATCTCTTTCAGTTCCTCCTTGCTCTCCGTCTTGGGGAAGGTGGCCGCGATCTTGGCGTGTTCCACCATCAGCTGGCGCACCACTTCGTCTAGCGCGTTGTAGAGGTCGGAGCGGTCCTCCACCGGGCCGGAGATGATGAGCGGCGTGCGCGCCTCGTCGATCAGGATCGAGTCCACCTCGTCGACGATGGCGTAGGCGTGACCGCGCTGCACCATCTCGCCGGCGCTCATCTTCATGTTGTCGCGGAGGTAGTCGAAGCCCAGCTCGTTGTTGGTGCCGTACGTCACGTCGCAGGCGTACTGCTCGCGCCGCTGGTCGTCGTCCAGCTCGTGCTCGATGCAGCCCACGGTCAGGCCGAGAAACTTGTAGACGCGCCCCATCCACTCGGCGTCGCGCTTGGCGAGGTAGTCGTTGACGGTCACGACGTGCACGCCGCGCCCGGCCAGCGCGTTGAGGTAGACCGGCAGCGTAGCCACCAGAGTCTTGCCTTCGCCGGTCTTCATCTCGGCGATCTTGCCCTGGTGCAGGACCATGCCACCTATAAGCTGCACATCGAAATGGCGCTGACCCAGCGTGCGCTTGGCCGCCTCGCGCACGGTGGCGAAGGCCGGCACCAGCAGGTCGTTGAGATCGGCGCCCTCGGCCAGCTCCCTGCGGAAGGCCTCGGTGCGCGCCCTCAGTTCGGCGTCGGTGAGGCTCTCCAGTTCCGGCTCGAGCGCGTTGATGGCCTCGGCGCGCGGCCGGTAGGCCTTGATCTTGCGGTCGTTGGCTGACCCGAACACCTTGGCAGCTAGCGCGCCGAAAGACAGCATATGGCAAATTCCCGTTGAATCGCTGCGAGTTGAGCCGACGGCCAGAACCCCGCGAACAACCCCGCGGCGCGGGGGAAACGGCCGTCAGAGGCACATTCTCGAAGCGGGGAAGATTGCCAAACCCGCGCGGAGAAGCGCCTGCAGCTGCTGGTCCCGCTGGGCCCATCCTCAGATAAGGACCGGCACCGGCCTTGTCAACGAAGGATGGCCCCCGGCCATGGCCGCGCTGTGGCACCCGCGGCGGCGGCGTAGGCCCTTGAGGCGCATCGTTAAGATCGGGTACATCGCATGCGCCGTTCGAGCCCGTTCGCCCGATGCCGGTCTGGCCTGACACCACGACCGCCCCCGATCCCCGCACCCGGAAAGGCTGCTGCCATGGCCAAGTCCACCGTTTCGCCGTTCGCACCTGCGCGGCTCCCCGACATGCCGCAGGTGCCGGGCGTGAAATTCGCCGCCTGCGCCGCCGGCATCCGTTACGCCGATCGCACCGACCTGATGCTGGCCGTGCTCGATCCGGGCACGACGGTGGCTGGCGTGCTGACGCGGTCCAAGACCAGCTCGGCGCCGGTGCTGTGGTGCCGCCAGAACCTCGCCAAGGGCGCGGCGCGGGCGCTGGTGGTCAACTCGGGCAACGCCAACGCCTTCACGGGCAAGCGCGGCGCCGAGGCCACGCGCATGACGGCGGAGGCGGCCGCGGCGGCCGTGGGCTGCGCCCCAGACGAGGTCTACGTCTCCTCCACCGGGGTGATCGGCGAGCCGCTCGACGCCTCCAGGTTCGCACACCTTCTCGACGGCCTGGCCAAGGCGGCGGCGCCCGACGCCTGGCACGCGGCGGCGCGCGCCATCATGACCACCGACACCTTCCCCAAGCTCGCCACACGCACCGTGCGCCTCGGCAGCGCGGACGTGGTGCTCAACGGCTTCGCCAAGGGCGCCGGCATGATCGCGCCGGATCTGGCGACGATGCTGGTCTACATCTTCACCGATGCGGCCGTGGCGCAGTCCGCCCTGCAGGCGATGCTGGCGGCCGGCGCGGACAAGACCTTCAACTGCATCACCATCGACAGCGACACCTCCACCAGCGACACGGTGCTCTGCTTCGCCACCGGCGTCGCCGCCGCGCGCGGCGCGCCTGTCGTAAGGGATGCGGCGAGCGCCGATGGCCGGGCCTTCGCCGCGGCGCTGCACGACCTGATGCGCGAGCTGGCGCTCCTGGTGGTGAAGGACGGCGAGGGCCTCAGCAAGTTCGTCACCGTCGAGGTGACGGGCGCCGAGACGGATGCCGCCGCGCGCCGCATCGGCTTCGCCATCGCCAACTCGCCGCTGGTCAAGACCGCCATCGCCGGCTGCGACCCCAACTGGGGCCGCGTGGTGATGGCCGTTGGCAAGGCCGGCGAGGCCGCCGACCGCGACAAACTCTCCATCCGCTACGGCGCCGTCGAGGTGGCCAAGGACGGCGAGCGCGCCCCCACCTACGAGGAGGCCGCCGTCGCCGCATACATGGAGGGCCCGGAGATCGTCATCGGCGTCGACCTGGGCCTCGGCTCCGGCAAGGCCACGGTCTGGACCTGCGACCTCACCCACGGCTACATCTCGATCAACGCGGACTACCGGAGCTGACCGCCTTTCATAAAGATAGCACATTGGGGGGAGCGGCCATGGTTAAATTTGTTGCGTCAGTAGTCGCAGGGATTATCGCTACTGTGTTGGGCGGCCTGATCCTCAACTATGTTACCAATAGCCAGCAAGTAGCGCCGCCCATCACAGCTCCTAGTTCAGCGCCCGCCATCGACTTCTCCGATTTGATCCCGAAGCAACCGCATAGCACAGGCCTCCCGCCCGGCTTCGTGCTCGATGCGCCGGGATCATCTGCGCCGCCAGTCCGCGTACAGACCCCTCGACAGCAAGAAGGATTCCTGACGTACAGCGAGGCTGAGCGCGGTTGCAACAAAGGTGACAGAATATGGAAGTTCGAACACGGCCCGGACGCAGGTCGCTATTTTTGCTTCCCTTGAATTTCAAACTGAGACACAAGCGGGATTTCGCACGCGGTGCACGGACGGCCGTTCTGCGGTATACTTGAAGCAGAGGAGGCTTGACCCATGACGGAGCATCCGCGCATCACGCTTGATCCCAAGGTCCTGGCAGGCAAGCCGGTGATCCGGGGCACGCGGCTGTCGGTCGAGTTCATCATCGGCTTGATGGCCGACGGCTGGGGCGAGGTCGACATCCTGGCCAACTACCCCGGCATTGCCCACGACGACATCATCGCCTGCCTGGCCTACGCCCGCGACACCCTCAGCTCGGAGAGGGTGTTTCCGAGCGCTGCGTGATATGCACTTCCTCGCTAACGAGAATTTTCCCGGCGCGGCGGTCAAGGCGTTGGAGGCTGCCGGGCACGATGTTGTGTGGATAAGGGCAGCGGCCCCAGGCATGGCCGATCCCGACATCTTGGCGTGGGCCGTGCGCGAGGAGCGCATCCTGCTTACCTTCGATAAGGATTTCGGCGAATTGGCCCGGGCGTCTACATTGCCATTGTCCTGTGGTGTGGTCCTGTTTCGCATGCCGATGCCAAAACCGAGCGACGTGGGGCGGCTGGCCGGAATTGTTGCGGCACGAGTGGATTGGGCCGGACATTTCTCCGTCGTAGAGCCCGGCCGTGTTCGTATGCGACCACTGGCTTGACCAAGACATGACCCTGCCCATCCTCCTTGTCGCCGCCTGTGCCCTCGTCGATGCCGACGGGCGCGTGCTCTTGGCCAAGCGGCCGGCGGGGAAGCCGCTGGCGGGGTTGTGGGAGTTTCCGGGGGGCAAGATCGAGCCGAGGGAGACGCCGGAGGCGGCGTTGATCCGCGAGCTGAAGGAGGAGCTGGACATCGAGATCACCGGCAAGTGCCTCGCGCCCCTCAGCTTCGCCAGCCACAGCTATCCCGAGTTCCACCTGCTGATGCCGCTTTACGTGTGCCGCCGCTGGGACGGCGACATCGCCCCGCAGCAGGGCCAGCAGCTGGCCTGGGTGCGCGCCCGGAAGCTTGCCGACTACCCCATGCCCCCGGCCGATGAGCCCCTGAAGGCCGTGCTGCGCGATTTGCTGTAGGTCAAACGGGGTCAGACCCTGCGGGCCGAAGCCTACAGCGAGCCCGCTCCACCAGCTATTTGCTCACTTTCGGCGTCGAGCCAGGGGTCAGACGCACAGGGTCTGACCCCTTGCCCAGCACATCCGCCAGCCGCGCGGTGGCCGAGCCGCGGCGCAGCGGCTTGGGCTGGCTCGGGTGCGGGGCCCAGGCGGTCATGGTGACGATCTCGAACGTGGCCGGCACGCGGCCGTCGGGCCGGCCGAAGCGCTCGCGATAGACCTCGACGGCGCGCGCCAGGGTGGCCCGGCGCAGGGGGCGGCGGCTGCGCTCGGCGAGCGCGTTGCTGGCGCCCATGGCCCGCAGCTCCAGCATCAGCGCCAGCGGATCGCGGTAGGTGACGGTCACGGTGTCGGAATCCACCACCGGCAGGGCGAACTGCGCCCGCTGCAGAAGGCCGCCCAGGTCGCGCACGTCGGCGAAGGGCGCGACGCGCGGGCTGGCGCCGCCTTCCAGCTCCTCCTCGGCTACCAGGAAGGCGGTGCGCAGCTCGGTGAGGGTGGCGCCGCCCAGCAGGGCCGCCAGCAGGAGGCCGTCGGGCTTCAGCGCTCGGCGGATCTGGATCAGCGTGCCCGGCAGGTCGTTCACGAGCTGCAGCGCCAACCCTGAGACCGCCAGATCGAGCGACTGCTCGGCGAACGGCAGGGCCTCCTCGTCGGCCTGCAGGCGGGGGCCCTCGCACTGGGCGAGCAGGCGACTGGAGGCCTCCACGTCGGTCACCACCTCGATGCCCGGCAGACGGCGCAGGCGGCGCCCCAGGAGCCCGTGATAGGCCCCGACGGTGACCGCCACCGGGAACGTGCGGTTGATCCCTGCCAGCCGCTCCGCCAAGTCGTCGGCCACCCGCGCCAGTAGGAAGTCGTGCGCCGCGATGGCCCCGGCCGCGCGGTCGCGACGGCGGACCAGGAGTTGCCGGTCGAAGATGTGCTGAACGGACATGACGTGGCCTTCTCGATCAGGCCACATTATCATGTCTTCAGCCCACGGGAGGGGAGGGCACCCGATGGTCATGCCGGAGCCGATGTCGCGGCGGGCCCGCATCGCGCAAGGCGCGGCTGCGGCCCTGCGCACCGCATTGGCCGCCTGTGCCGACCTGATCGTGCCGCCGTGCTGCCTCGTGTGCCGCGCCCGCGTCGGGGCGCATCACCTCCTGTGCGCGGCATGCTGGCGCGAGGTGAGCTTCATCCGGCCGCCGCTGTGCGACGTGCTCGGCATCCCGCTCCCCTTCGACACCGGTGGGCGTACCGTGAGCGCCGCCGCGGTGGCGAGCCCTCCCGCCTATGACCGAGCGCGGGCCGTGGCCCACTACAGCGGCGCAATGCGCACGCTGGTGCACCAGCTCAAGTATGCCGACCGCCACGACGCGCGCACGCTGCTGGGCCGGTGGCTGGCCGAGGCCGGGCGCGAGCTGCTGCCCGGCATCGACCTGATCGTGCCGGTGCCGCTCAGCCGGCTGCGCCTGCTGCAGCGCCAGTTCAACCAGGCGGCGGTGCTGGCCCTGGAAGTATCGCGCCAGACCGGAATCCCGACCGACCCGCTCACTCTCGCGCGCACCCGCTCCACCCGCAGCCAGGTGGGCATGACGCGCGACCAGCGCCGGCGCAACGTCGCGGGCGCCTTCGGCGTGCCCGCCTCCCGGCGCCCCCGGCTCGCCGGCCGCAACGTGCTCGTCATCGACGACGTGGTCACAACCGGGGCGACCGTCGACGCCTGCGCGCGCACGCTGAAGCGGGCCGGCGCCGCACGGGTGGACGTGCTGGCCCTGGCGCTGGTGACCAACGAGGCCCTCGCCGCGCCCTGATGCAACAAGCCCATCGGCGATTGCGACGCTGGGGCCCGCGCGCCGTTCTATGCGCCGCGACCGAAAGCCATTACATTGGAGGCACGACACTTGCAGCGTTAATGCAGCGTTGGCAGCGGGAGGCGGCCAGCCCCATGGCGGTTGAGACAAATTCGGCGTTCCGGGCGGGCCTGGTGCAGATGTGCAGCGGGCGCGACGTGGACCGCAATGTGGCCGATGCCAGCGCGCTGATCCGCGAGGCGGCCGGCCGCGGCGCCCAGTACGTGCAGACGCCCGAGATCACCACGCTCATGGAAATGGAGCGCGCCCGCCTGTTCGCCGCCGTGCGGTCCGAGGAGGGCAATCCGGCCGTCGCGCGCTTCGCCGCCCTGGCGCAGGAGCTGGGCATCTGGTTGCATATAGGCTCCATGGCGGTCCTGCTCGGCAACGGCAAGACCGCCAACCGGTCGCTGCTGTTCTCGCCACAGGGCGCCGTGGAGGCGCGCTTCGACAAGTTGCACATGTTCGATGTAGAGCTGCCGGGGGGCGAGAGCTACCGCGAGTCCAGGAACTATCAGGCCGGCAACGCCGGCGTGCTCGCCGACGTGCCCTGGGGCACCCTGGGCTTGACCGTGTGCTACGATCTGCGCTTTCCACATCTCTACCGGGCCCTGGCCAAAGCCGGGGCCGACTTCCTGGCCATTCCCTCTGCCTTCACGCGCCAGACAGGCGAGGCGCACTGGCACGTCCTGGTGCGCGCCCGCGCCATCGAGAACGGCTGCTTCGTGTTCGCCGCCGCCCAGGCCGGCCGGCACGAGAGCGGGCGTGAGACCTACGGTCACAGCCTCATCGTTTCGCCGTGGGGCGATGTTATTGCGGATGCGGACGCGCAGGTGGGGGTCGTCGTCGCCGACATCAGGCCGGAGGAAGTGGGGAAGGCGCGCGCGCGCATCCCCTCACTGCGGCACGACCGGCCGTTCGAGATCGCCCGCGCAGTGCCGGCACTGACCAGGGAAGCTTCATGATCCGCTACCGCCTCAAATGTGAGAAGCGTCACGAGTTCGAGGCCTGGTTCCCGAATAGTGCGGCCTTCGACCGGCAGATCAAGCGCGGGGAAGTGAGCTGTCCGCGCTGCGGCACGGCGAAGGTGCACAAGACGTTGATGGCGCCCAGCATCATCAAGGGCGCCAAGCGGACGCGCGCCGGCAAGGCGGCGCCGGAGCGGGTCCAGGAGAAGGCGCCCGGCGAGGCCGCGGCCGCGCCGGCGGCGCCGCCGGCTCAGGCCGAGACGCATCGTCTCGCCGCGCATGGCGCGCTGTCCGCGGCCATGCGCAAGCTGCGCGCCGAGATCGAGGCCAAGTCCGAGTACGTGGGTCCGCGCTTCTCCGAGGAGGCGCGCAAGATCCACTACGAAGAGGCCCCCGCCCGCGGCATCTACGGCGAGGCCACGCGCGAGGAGGCCCAGGCCTTGAGCGAGGAGGGCATCGAATTCTTCCCCCTCCCGTCGCTGCCGGAGGACCACAACTGAGGTGCGCGGTTGTAAGCTGCAGTAAGACGACAGCCGCATTGCGCCTACACCCGCTTTCG
>DATBKR010000005.1:0-7196 GCA_036555805.1 Hyphomicrobiaceae bacterium
GCGCGGAATCTCCTTGCCCGTCGCCTGGTCGACGATCTTCATGGAGAGGCGCACCTTGCCGCGGTCGTCGAAGCCCAGCAGCTTGACGAAGACCTCCTGGCCCTCCTTGACGACGTCCTCCACGCGCTCGGGCCTCCCTGGCGCGAGCTGGGAGACGTGCACGAGGCCGTCCTTGGCGCCGAAGAAATTCACGAAGGCGCCGAACTCCATGATCTTCACCACCTTGCCCTTGTAGATCTGGCCGACCTCGGGCTCGGAGGTGATGGCGCGGATGCGCGCCAGCGCCGCCTCGATGGCCTCACGCTTGGCGGCGGCGATCTTGATGGTGCCGTCGTCCTCGATGTCGATCTTGGCGCCCGACTCGGCCACGATCTCGCGGATCACCGAGCCGCCCGAGCCGATCACCTCGCGGATCTTGTCGACGGGGATCTTGATGGTCTCGATGCGCGGGGCGTACTCGCCGAGCTCCGTGCGTGCACCGCTGAGCGCCTTCGACATCTCGCCCAGGATGTGCATGCGCCCGGCATAGGCCTGGTCGAGCGCCACGCGCATGATCTCCTCGGTGATGCCGGTGATCTTGATGTCCATCTGCAGCGAGGTGACGCCCTTCTCGGTGCCCGCCACCTTGAAGTCCATGTCGCCCAGGTGGTCCTCGTCGCCCAGGATGTCGGACAGCACGGCGTAGCCGTTGCCTTCCTTGATGAGGCCCATGGCGATGCCGGCCACCGGGCGCTTCAGCGGCACGCCCGCGTCCATCAGCGCCAGCGAGGTGCCGCACACGGTGGCCATGGACGAGGAGCCGTTGGATTCGGTGATCTCGGAGACGACGCGCAGGGTGTAGGGGAACTCCTCGGGGCTCGGCATCAGCGGATGGATCGCGCGCCACGCCAGTTTACCGTGGCCGATCTCGCGCCGGCCCGGCGAGCCGATGCGGCCGGTCTCGCCCACCGAGAACGGCGGGAAGTTGTAGTGCAGGATGAAGCGCTCCTTGCGGGTGCCTTCCAGGGCATCGACGAACTGCTCGTCCTCGCCGGTGCCCAGCGTGGCGACCACCATCGCCTGCGTCTCGCCGCGCGTGAACATGGCCGAGCCGTGGGTGCGCGGCAGCACGTGCACCTCGGACACGATGGGCCGCACCGTCTTCAGGTCGCGGCCATCGATGCGCCGCTGCGTGCGGATGATGTCGCCGCGCACCACCTCCTGCTCCAGGCCCTTGAAGACGTCGCCCAGCAGAACCTGCTCGTTGGCGTCCGCATCGGGCGGCAGCAGCTCCTTCATGACGCGCTCTTTCACGGCGTCGATCATCTGGTAGCGCTGCTTCTTCTGCTTCTCGGCGAAGGCCAGGCGCAGGTCGGTCTCGGCCAGCGCCTTCACCTTGTCGGTGTACTTGTTCTTGTCGGGCGGCTGGAAGTCCCACGGCTCCTTGGCCGCCCGCTCGGCGAGCCGGATGATGGCCTGGATCACGGGCTGGAAGGAGCGCTGGCCGAAGATGACGGCCTCCAGCATCTGCGCCTCGGGCAGCTCCTTGGCCTCCGACTCCACCATCATGACGGCATCGGCGGTGCCGGCCACCACGAGGTCGAGATCGCTCTTGGCCATCTCATCGATCATGGGGTTGAGCACGAACTGGCCGTCGATGACGCCGACGCGGGCGGCGCCTACAGGGCCCAGGAACGGCAGGCCCGACAGCGTCAGGGCCGCCGAGGCGGCGACCATGGCCACGATGTCGGGGTCGTTCTCCATGTCGTGCGAGAGCACGGTGGCGATCACCTGCGTATCGTTCTTGAAGCCATCCACGAACAGCGGCCGGATCGGCCGGTCGATCAGGCGCGAGGTGAGCGTCTCCTTCTCGCTCGGCCGGCCTTCGCGCTTGAAAAAGCCGCCGGGGATCTTGCCGGCGGCGTACGTTCTCTCCTGGTAATTGACGGTGAGCGGGAAGAAATCCACGCCGGGGCGCGCGCTCTTCTCGGCCACCACGGTGGCGAGCACGCTCGTCTCGCCGTATTGGGCCAGCACGGCGGCATCGGCCTGGCGGGCAATGCGGCCCGTTTCGAGGCTGAGCTTCCGCCCGCCCCACTCAATCTCTACACGTTGGGTGTCGAACATTTCGCATCTCGTTTCTTGTTATGGGCAGCACCGGGCGGCCGGTCTCCCCCATCGGGGCCCGGCCGCCATCGCAGACTGCACTGGTTGCGTTCAGCGGCGGATTCCCAGCCGCTCGATGATCTTCTGATAGCGGGCCTCGTCGCGGCTCTTGACGTGATCGAGAAGCCGGCGGCGCAGGCTGACCATCTTGAGCAGGCCGCGCCGCGAATGGTTGTCCTTCTTGTGGGTCTTGAAGTGCTCGGTCAGTCCGTTGATGCGCTCGGTGAGGAGCGCCACCTGGACCTCGGGCGACCCCGTGTCGCCCCTCTTGGTTGCATGTTCCCTGACGATTTTCTGCTTTCGCTCCGGGCTCAGCGACATCGGGTACCTTTCTCGGGTCTTGCAATGTTGGGAGTAGGCGGCGTGCCGTGGCCGGGATGTCGTCCAGCTCAGGCCGCCTCGTGGTGCCGCGCGCAGGGCGTAAGCGCCGCGTGCCGGCGTGCGCGCGTTATACACCAATTCGGGCCGGTTGCGAGTGAAAACTGAGAAACTCCAAGCTGTTGATTCTAATGATGTTCCTCCGCATTGCCGGTCGTGGCGGACGCATGGGCGGACCAACGCCGCGAGCCTCGCGGCGGCGGGTTCCGCCCGAGGGGATGGGGAGGAGGGGCAGGGCGTCCAGGCTCGCACCCGTCGGCCATGACCTTATCGCGAAGGGCGCAAAGGACGCCCTGCCCGGCCCGCCTCCGACTGCCGCTCGACGCTTGGCCGGCCTGGCCACCATGCCGTGCGGGGTCTCGGAGACCGGCTTCGCCGCAATCCGTACCCCCTAGTCCTCGAGCGTGCGTCGAGGGAACCGGGGTCAGACCCCTTGCGTCAACGCCAAGTCCTGTACTGCGACCTTGGCGCAAGGGGTCTGACCCCAGACCGGCGCTCGGCTGGTCTGGCCGCCATGCCGGGCAAGGTATCGGACTGCAGCCCCCGGCTCCTGCGCTGGGACGCGGCCCTGCAGGCGAACCGCCATCCCGTCTCCGGGGCAGGCGCATCATGCTCCGCGCCCCGGCTGAAGTCATCATCCGTCTGCATACATCATCAACCGCAATTCGCTATCCCCGGTCGCCAAAGCCGTGGGTGCGCGTCGCGTGCCACGATACCAACGTCGTCCGGCGACGTTTGCGAGCGAAGCGAGCCAGCGCAACGGCACCATCGGTACCGGCGTCAGCAGCGATCTCCACGTCTGGATCCACCATCGCGTGCACGTCAGCTTCGATATCTGAAAACATACGACACACAGCGTTCCCTTTGCCCACGGCGTCACTGATCGCCCGCCGCAGCGCCGATTTTTCCCGTGCTGTCTGTTGAAATATTGTCGAACGCATAGATGCGCGCGAAGGCAAGTATCTCGCGGAAATCGTGGACAGTCGATCGGAATCCCGATCGCCCGATTGTGGCAAAGAATCAAACCCCCTACGTTGAACCGGCTTGTAGCGCGGGCATTCTGCGTTCTCATTAACGCACCGCGCTGATGGATGGGGAGGATTCAAGATGGTCGCTTTGGGAGCGTCGTCGACCTGGGGAAGGGCAATTCATTATCGGGGTGCTTTTTTTGTCGAGCTGACACTGGGGTTCTGCGCTGCCATATCGGTGATGAGTTTGCTTATGATAGCCGTTAATGCCATTCCCAATGGACCCATTGCTAACCACGTCCGCCATTCACTGACTCAGACCAACTACCAAATCCCTCCATCGAACCTGGGGCGCCTTGATGTCTTTACCGAGTGCGTGGCCGCTACGGGCGGGCTTAGTACGGGTCCAGGGTTAAGGCTCCTGCAGCGGACATTCTTGTCGCCGACCCTGTTTAATTGCGAGAATGCAAAGCGGGCTTTGGATAGTGGACAAGGTGGGGGCTATTATTGGCGATACTGGCATGGATACCAAGTCATTAGCCGACCGGTCTTGTATTTTGGCGATATCTATGCACTGCGTACCGTTACGTTCTTGCTTTTCTGTTCTTCATGCTGGCTCTTTGTCGAGTGTATTGGCGCGCGGGTGGGGGCTGCCTATGCGCGGATCGCGCTGCTTTCGCTTCTCGCAATCCCTTTCTACTCGGCCCTCTTCCTTGTCGATAATGGCCTTGTCTGGGTATTGGGCTTTTCCGGTGCATCGGCAGTATTGGCGATGTCGCAAGTGCACAAGCAGCTTTTCGCAAGAGTGCATCTGCATTTCTTCTTCGGTATGGGAATGCTCGCGTCATTCGTCGACATGCTTTCGGCACCGCTTCTCACCTTGAGCATTCCGCTACTGGCTCTTTATTGGGCGAACTCGTGGCCGGGGGGATCGGGGTCGCGGCCCATCTGGGTTTCAATCGTCATGATGGCGACCTTCTGGCTGGCAGGCTACGGCTTGTGCTGGGCGACGAAGTGGCTCATCGTCATCGCAGTCTTCAATGGTGATGTTGCGCACGTGACGACCGCGTTGAGTCGCCGCATCTACGGCGGTTTGGATGGGGATGAGGCAATTCAACCCACGGCGCTGATGAGCATAGTTAGTAATCTGAAAGAATGCCAAATTGGCATTTGGATCGTCGGCGCTTTTCTAGGGGTCCTTTTCTGGCGCGTCCTCAGGTCGGGACTGAGACACTGGGTTGCTTCCCCTGCTTCAGGGTACGGCTTGGCGGGAAGTCTTTTGTTCTTATTGCCGTTCGTGTGGATGGCTGTATTGCAGAACCATTCTACTGTTCATTCATTCTTTGTGGCTCAGATATTTTATCCCAGCTTCGCGTTGGCGCTGGGCTTGATCTACGGTATCGCTCGCGATATTTCTGCGAATGGAGAGACAATTGGCCCAGTAACGTGATGACGGCTGGGATCGTACGGCAGCTCGCTCGTTCGGGATGGCCGACGGCCACTTCTATCCTGCCTCGCCGAAATCGAACGCGCGGGTGGGGCGCAACTGCCCCTTCTCGATCAGGCCGAGGGCAACGGGGCGGCCCTTGCAGGTGGCGTAGGCGGGGCCGGTTGGGGGCAGGTCGTGTCCCCGCACCAGGACAGGCTGGCCGCGCAGGAGGCGGACCGCCTCCTCCCGGCTGACCCTGAGGACGGCGAGATCGGCCAGCGCGGTCTCGACCGGCCGCAGCAACCCGTGGGGGGCACCCGCATCGGCATCGGCCGCGGCGCGCAGGTCGCCCATGGTAACGGCGTCGGCCTCGGCGAAGGCGCCCACGCGCGTACGCCTGAGCGCGATGACGTGGCCGCGGCAGCCCAGCGCGCGGCCGAGGTCGCGGGCGAGCGCCCGCACGTAGGTGCCCTTGCCGCACTCGGCCGCGAACAGGGCCGTGTCGGGGTCCGGGCATTCCACGAGCGCGAGCGAGGCGATCTCGACCGGACGCGCCTCGAGCGCTACCGCCTCGCCGGCGCGGGCGAGGTCGTAGGCGCGCTCGCCGGCGACCTTGACGGCGGAGAATGCGGGCGGCGTCTGCAGAATGGTGCCGGTGAAGCTGGGCAGCAGCGCCTCGATGGCGGCGCGCGCGGGCCGCGCCTCGCTGCCGGCCACCGCGCGCCCTTCCGCGTCGTCCGTGTCGGTCTCTATCCCCCAGCGCACGGTGAAGCGGTATTCCTTCTGGCCGTCCACGGCGTAAGGCACGGTCTTGGTGGCTTCGCCGAGGGCGATGGGAAGGATGCCGGTGGCGAGCGGGTCGAGCGTACCGGCGTGCCCCGCCTTCTGGGCGCGGAGGATGTGCCGCACGGCGCCGACGGCCTGCGTCGAGGTCATGCCGGCGGGCTTGTCCAGCACCAGCCACCCGTGCACCGGGCTGCCCTTCTTGCGGCGTGCCATGGGTGTCTTTCTTCGGAGCGAGAATGGGAAGTGGAAGTCGGAAATCGGAAGTCGGAAGAAGAATCGCCGTCGTTTCTGATTTCCGACTTCCGATTTCTGATTTCCGCCTTCCACGCGGCGTCAAGCCTTCTTCAGGTCCTGGGCCACCTTCGGAGAGCGGAATATCTCGTCGATTCGCCGCGCCTCGTCGAACGTCGCATCGGCCAGGAAGCGGATCTCGGGCGCGAACTTGAGGTTGACGGCGTGGGCGATCTCGCCGCGGATGAACTTACGGTTGCGGTCCAGCCCCTCCAGCACCGGCGCCACGTCCTTGCCCCCCAGCGGCATGATGTAGATGGTGGCGAGCCGCAGGTCGGGCGACATGCGCACCTCCGACACCGTGACGACGTGGCTGGCGAGCACGTCGTCGTGGATCTCGCCCCGCGAGAGCATCTCGGCCAGAGCGTGTCGCACGAGCTCGCCCACGCGCAGCTGGCGCTGCGAGGGGCCGGTCTTGCGGGGCGTGTGCTTGGTGGCCATGGGGAACGGTTCTTCCACCCGTCATCCCGGCCGGAGCGATGCGAGCCGAAGGCGAGCAGCGCTCCGATCCGGGATCTCCGCGAATGGTTCGACTCGCTTCGCGAGGTCCCGGATAGCCTCGCTGCGGCTCGGCTTCCGGGATGACGGGTGCTTACAGCGTCCGCTTGATGGTTTCGACGGTGAAGCACTCGATTGTGTCGCCCTCACGGATGTCCTGGTAGTTGGCGAAGGCCATGCCGCATTCCTGGCCGGCCGGCACCTCCTTCACCTCGTCCTTGAAGCGCTTGAGCGTGGACAGCGTGCCCTCGTGGATCACCACGTTGTCGCGGATGAGGCGCACCCTGGCGCCGCGCTCCACCTTGCCCTCGGTGACGCGGCAGCCGGCAACCTTGCCCACCTTGGAGATGTTGAACACCTCCAGGATGCGCGCGTTGCCGAGGAACACCTCGCGGATGGTCGGCGCCAGCAGGCCGGACATCGCCGCCTTCACGTCGTCCACGAGGTCATAGATGATGTTGTAGTAGCGGATCTCGGCACCCGCCTGGTCGGCGGCGGCCTTGGCCTGCACGTTGGCGCGCACGTTGAAGCCCAGCACCACGGCCTTCGAAGCGCCCGCCAGCACGATGTCGGACTCGGTGATGCCGCCGACGCCCGAGTGCACGATGCGCGCCTCCACCTCGTCGGTGCCGAGCTTCCTGAGCGCGCCCACGATGGCCTCGACCGAGCCCTGCACGTCGCCCTTCACGACCAGCGGGAAC
>DATBKR010000006.1:0-5485 GCA_036555805.1 Hyphomicrobiaceae bacterium
CCGGGATGACACCGCTGGATCAGGCGTGCCCGGCCTCGCAGACGAGATGCGAGGGGTCGATGCCGAGCTTGAACAGGGCGCGCTCGTACTTCTGGTCGAGATTGCGGTCGAACAGCAGGTCGAGGTCGGAGGGGCAATGCAACCAGCCGTTGGCCTGGATCTCGTCCTCAAGCTGGCCCGGCCGCCAGCCGGCATACCCTAGTGCCAGCATCGCCCGGCTTGGCCCCTTGCCGCAGGCGATGGCCTTCAGTATGTCGACCGTGGCGGTGAGGGAGACATCGACGTCGATGGACAGCGTCGAATCGGACGCGAAGTAGTCGGAGCTGTGCAGCACGAAGCCGCGCCCGGTCTCCACCGGCCCGCCCACGTGCACGTCCACGTCGATCGGGTCCCCTTCCTGCCCGGCCAGGCCGTCGCCCTCGATGCTGAGCTGCCCGAGCAGCTCCGAGAAGCTGATGTGCGGCGCACGCTGGTTGACGATCAGCCCCATGGCGCCCTGCGAGGAATGGGCGCACATGTAGATCACCGAGCGGGCAAAGCGCTTGTCGCTCATATAGGGCATGGCGATCAGCAGCTGCCCGTCGAGGTAGCCGGTCTTCCGGCTTCTGCTTGGCGACGTCATGGCGTCGACACTAACGCCAGTGGCCGGGACCTGGAAGGGGTCAGGACGTTAATCACAAGAAGGCGGGTCGCGGAGTGTTGAGTTTGGCTGCCGCGGCAGGCACCCTATGTTCCTGCAGCGGCTGGGGGAAATGCCCGAGGACAGCCGAGGAGTATCCATGACCGCGCTCCGCATCGCTGCCGCTGCCGCCTTGGGCCTCGCTGCCGCCGCGCCCGCGTGGGCCGAGCCCGTAAAGGAGGCAGCGGCGGCCTCGCCGTGGGCGGAGCTGCACGCTTCGCGTGCACGGCTCGTGGCAAGTCCGGCCAAGGCCGCCGGAGGTGCGCGCCTCGCCGGCCTCGAAATCGTCATGGACGACGGCTGGAAGACCTACTGGCGCATGCCGGGCGATGCCGGCGTGCCGCCCAGTTTCGACTGGTCGGGCTCCGTCAACGTCGCGGACGTGAGGGTGCTCTACCCCGCGCCCATGCGCATGGCGGAAGCCGGGGGCGAGGTGATCGGCTACAAGCACGCGGTGCTGTTCCCGATCGAGGTGAGGCCGCAGGATACAGCCAGGCCGGTGGCCCTCGAGCTGGCCCTCGAGTTCGGCATCTGCCGCGACATCTGCGTGCCGGCGGTGGCGAATCTGAAGGTCGCGCTTCCTCCGACGGCCGGCAGGGCGGACAAGCCCGACGCGGTCGCGAAGGCGGTGGAACGCGTGCCGCGTCCGGCCGCGTCGCGGCGGCCGACCGACCCGGAGCTGAAGCAGGTACGCGTCGAAGACGGCGAGCCGGGCGCGAGGCTCAGCGTTGCCTCGGCCTTCCACGGCGCCAAGGCGGGCGACGTCTTCGTCGAGGCGCCCGAAGGGCTCTACGTGCCCATGCTGCGCCGGCTGGGCGATGGCGAGGGCGGCGTGGTCCGCTTCGTCACGGACATCCCCGCCAGCCTTGCGCGCGACCTCAAGGGCAAGGTCCTCACGGTCACACTGGTGAGCGAGACAGGCGCCACCGAGGCCAAGTGGACATTCCCCTGACGCCGGACATTGCCGGCAAACAGCGCCCCCCGACGGCCTCTTGAGCGGCGGGCGCGTCGCGTGCGGCGCAGCGGTTCCGCGCGTCTCGCTCGCCGCCCCAGCGGGCTAGCCGGCCTGCCCTTTCGTCGGAGGAGGTGTGGCCGAAGAGGTATTCTTCCACGGCGTTCCGAGGGGTTGTCCGGATACCGGCCGAGGTTCCAACGCGGCATAGCTTCCGGTCTGGCCAAGTCACGGAGGAACACGCATGCGCAAGCTCCTGCTCCCAGCCATCGCCGCGGCCTTCTTGTCGGGCGCGGTGCTCTACGTTCATCGCGCCGAAGCGGCCGGCGCAGCGGCCCCTGCAAGCGTGCGGGCGGCTGTCGGCAACACCAGCGCCGTCGAACCGGCGGCCTGCTGGCGCCGGCGGGTCTGCGGCCGGCGCGGCTGTGCGTGGCGAACGGTCTGCCGGCGCTGGTAGGGCCGCTGGTCTTCGCGAGGCCGGCCCAGGGTCACGGCCCGATGCCGGCATAAACCTGCGCCTGCGGCTTCAGTAGCCGCGCCTGCGGTCGACCACATTGGCGAGCGCCGCGCCGCTCTTGCACGCCCGCCACTGAGTGAGCGCGTAGCGGGCGATGGCGGCGGGCGCGCTTTCCGCGGCGTTGTGCGGCGTGACCACGACGCGCGGGTGCTGCCACAGGGGGCTGGCGGCAGGCAGCGGCTCGGTCTCGAACACGTCGAGGGAGGCCGCGTAAAGCTCGCCGGCTTCCAGCGCCGCAACGATGTCGGCATCGACCTGCAGCCCGCCGCGCCCGGCGTTGATGAGCACCGGTCCGGGCAGCAGGCCGCTGCGGCCGTGCCGCGACAGCCGGCGCAGCAGCCCGCGGTTCACCAGCCCCCGCGTCTCCGGCGTCAGCGGCAGCAGCACAGCGAGAATGTCGGTCTCCGCCAGGAACGCATCGAGCCCCTGCGGTCCGCAGAAGCACGCGACGCCGTCGAGGGCCCCGTCTAGGGCCCCGTCTTGGGCCTTGGGCGTGCGACTCCAGCCCCTGAGCCGGTAGCCGAACGGCCGCAGCGCCGCGGCCGCGGCCTGGCCCAGAACGCCCAGCCCCATCAGGCCCACGCGCACCTCGCGCGCGGCTGGCTCCGGCAGATATTTCCAGACCTTCTGCGCCTGCAGGTCGCGGAATTCGCTCATGCGCCGGTGGTGGTAGAGCACCTGCAGCGCGATGTACTCGGCCATGCGCCCGGCGAGGTCGCGGTCGACGAACCGCACCAGCGGAACATCCGGCAGCGTGGGGTCGGCGAGCAGCGAATCGACGCCCGCCCCCACCGAGACGATGAGCCTGAGGCCCGGCAGCGTCGCCAGCAGGCCCGCGGGCGGCTGCCAGACAAGCGCGGCGTCGATATCGGTCGCCGGTCCCACGTCGGGCGCGATGCGCAGGTCGAGCGCCGGCTCCAGCGCACGCATTTCGGCCGCGAACTGCCCGGCGCGCGAACTGCAGGCGACGAGAAAGGCCATCCGGGGCGGCTCGCTAGGCGACAGCGCCACACGTGATCGGCTCGATATCCATGTCGGCCGCAGCGCGCTCCGCTCTCCACGCGTCATGGTTTGCCTGCAGATTGAGCCAGAACCGGGTCGAGTTGCCGAACGCGCGGGAGAGCCTGGCCGCCATGTCGACCGTCAAGGGTCGCGTCTCGTTGATCAGAGCGTAGACGGTAGGTCTTGACACCCCAAGGTGCTTCGCAAAGTGCGCGAGCGGGATGCCGGAACCCTCCAGGATGCCCTTGAGGATGCGGCCGGGGTGGGCCGGGCGTACGGCTGGGCCGCCAGTGACGAAATACTCATCGGCCATGCTCTTGATCATGCCGTGATATGGAACGCGTTGCGTTACATGTCAAATGCCGCGTTGCGCACGGGTTGCAGCGACGCGCCGTTGCTTAGCCGCCGCGCTCGTGACGGCTGCCTGCACCGCTGGTATCAGTATGCGGGTTTGAACGAAGGAGGGCAGCTTACGCATGCGCGCTGAACCTGTGATCGCGCGGACTGCAGCCCCGGCCGAAGGCGCCTGGCCCGCCGGCGTGGCGCCGACGGAGGAATTCCGCGCCGCGCACGCCTACCTGCGCGAGGGCAGCGGGCACCTGTTCGTCACCGGGCGCGCCGGCACCGGCAAGTCCACGCTGCTCAAAGCGCTGAGGGAACTCCTGGACGACAAGATGGTAGTGGTGGCGCCCACCGGCCTTGCCGCCGTCAACGTCGGCGGCCAGACCATTCACTCGTTCTTCGGCCTGCCGCCGCGCCTGATCCGCAAGGACGACATCCGCCGCAGCCGCAACGGCCGCATCATGCGCGGCCTCAAGTTCCTGGTCGTGGACGAGGTGTCCATGGTGCGATCCGACATCATGTGGGCCATCGACCAGTCGCTGCGCGTCAACCGCGGGCGGGCGCGCGAGCCGTTCGGCGGCGTGCGTCTCGCCATGTTCGGCGACCTCCACCAGCTGCCCCCGGTGATCGACGAGGGCGAGGTGGCAGCGCACCTGGAGACCGAGCACGGCGGCCCGTTCTTCTTCGACGTGGGCGCGCTGCGCGAGGGCGCGGGCACGGCGCTGATCGAGCTCAGCCAGGTGTTCCGCCAGAAGGACGAGGCGCTGCTCGGCGTCCTCAACAAGGTGCGCGACGGCGACGCCGGCGAGGACGACCTGGCCGTCCTCAACGAGCGCGTGCATCCCATCCGTACGCTGTCCGAGGGTGAGCCCTACGTGATCCTGGTGCCCACCAACGCCGCGGCCAGGCGCATCAACGCCGCCTACCTGGAGGCGCTCGCCGGGCGGGCCATGACCTACCAGGCGGGTGTGACGGGCGAGTTCAGCGAGAGCGCCCAGCCCACCGACGCCAGCCTGGTCCTGAAGCCCGGTGCCAAGGTCATGCTGTTGCGCAACGATCCGGCCGGGCGCTGGGTCAACGGCACCATCGCGCGCGTCTCCAGGCTTGAGTCCGACCAGGTATGGGTGGAAGTGGGCGGCGAGGAGCACGAGATCGAGCGGGTGTCCTGGGAGAACCGCCGCTACGCCTACGACAAGGAGGCCGAATCGATCGTCGCGACGGTGGCCGGCACCTTCAAGCAGTTCCCGCTGCGGCTCGCCTGGGCGCTGACCATCCACAAGAGCCAGGGCCTGACGCTTGACAAGGTCTACATCGACCTGGGGAGAGGCACCTTCGCCCACGGCCAGGCCTACGTGGCCCTGTCGCGCTGCCGCACCCTGGAGGGCCTTGCCCTCGCCCGCACCCTGCGCCCCTCCGACATCCTGTTCGACCCCGCAGTCATGGGCTACCGCCGCCTGTTCGAGCCGCTCTGAATGGGGTCAGATCCTGCGGGTCTGACCCCAGCCAGTGGGCAGTAGGCAATAGGCAGTAGGCAATAGGCAGTAGTCGCGTTCCACTCGCTCCGGCGGCTACTGCCTATTGCCTATTGCCTATTGCCTATTGCCGACACAACCAACCTCGCAGCGGCTGCGCCGCCCGAGGGGATGGAAGGAGGAGCAGGGCGTCCAGGCTCGCGCCCGGCGGCCATGACCTTAACCGGTGGGGGCGAAGGACGCCCTGCTCGGCCGCCTCCGACGGCCGCCCGACGCTTGGCCGGCCTGGCCACCATGCCGTGCGGGGTATCGGAGGACGGCTTCGCCGCAATCCACACCCCCTTGTCCCCGACCGTGTGTCGAGGGAAGCCCCGGCTCCTTCCCCGCCAAGTCCGAGGTCGGAGGTCTGAGGCGCCGGCGCTCGGCTGGTCTGGCCGCCATGCCGGGCAAGGTGTCGAATGCGGCCCTCGGCTCCTGGCTTGAGGGGCGGCCCAGGTCACCGCCGGTCTCATCTCCGAGGC
>DATBKR010000007.1:0-5115 GCA_036555805.1 Hyphomicrobiaceae bacterium
GGCGAGTTCCTGCTGGAGGAATTCGAGCGGCTGCTCACGCCCCGCACCCGGCTGGTAGCCATCACCCACATGTCGAACGTGCTCGGCACGGTGGTGCCCATCCGCCAGGTTGTGCGCATCGCCCATGGACACGGCATCCCCGTGCTGGTCGACGGTGCGCAGGCCGCCGTGCACATGTCGCTCGACGTGCAGGACCTCGACTGCGACTTCTACGCCTTCACCGGCCACAAGACCTACGGACCGTCGGGCATCGGCGTGCTCTACGCCAAGAAGAAGCACCTCGACGCCATGCCGCCCTACCAGGGCGGCGGCGAGATGATCGAGAGCGTGCACACCGACCGCATCGCCTACGGCAGGCCGCCGTACAAGTTCGAGGCCGGCACGCCGCCCATCGTGCAGGCCATCGGGCTTGGCGCCGCGCTCGACTACATGATGCAGGTGGGGCGCGAGCGCATCGCCGCTCACGAGAAGGGCTTGAAGGACTACGCGCACGCGCGGCTCTCCGAGCTGAACTGGCTCAAGCTGCACGGCACCGCCAGGGACAAGGGCGCCATCGTGTCGTTCAGCGTCGACGGGCTGCATCCGCACGACGTGGCCACCATCATCGACCGCTCGGGCGTGGCGGTGCGCGCCGGCCACCACTGCGCCCAGCCGCTGATGGACCGCCTCGGCGTCACGGCCACCTGCCGCGCCTCGTTCGCCATGTACAATACGCGGGCCGAGGTGGACGCGCTGGTCGAGGCACTGATGAAGGCGCACGACTTCTTTGCGTAGGTTGATCGCTCCGGCTTTGCCGGGGCGATCAACCTCGTGAGGTCGTGAAATCGTGAGTTCGTGAGGTCAATGTGCCATCTCACGACTTCACGAACTCACGACTTTACGATTTCACGGATCATGACCATGGACGACAAACCGACACTGCCCGAGCCCGGCTCTTCGATCCCGAAGGAGGAGCTGGAGCAGCTCACCGCCGATATCGTTGCCGCGCTGAAGACCGTGTACGATCCGGAGATCCCGGCCGACATCTACGAACTGGGCCTCGTCTACAAGATCGACGTGGACGACGCCCGCAATGTCGCCATCGACATGACGCTCACCTCGCCCGGCTGCCCTGTCGCCGCCGAGATGCCGGGCTGGGTGGAGAACGCAGTGGGCTCCATCCCCGGCGTCGGCCAGGTCAGCGTCAAGCTCACCTTCGACCCGCCCTGGGACAAGGACCGCATGTCCGACGAGGCCCGCCTGCTGCTGGGGATGTTCTGACGTCGTGGGATCAGGAATGAGCGGGGAATACGACGCCGTCGTTGTGGGCGGCGGCGTGGCGGGGATGACGGCGGCACTGGCGAGCGCGCGCCTCGGGCGGCGCACGGCGATCCTGACCGGTGCCATGATCGGCGGGCAGCTGGTCGGCATCGACAGGATCGAGGGCTTGCCGGGCTTCCCGGACGGCGTGGCCGGTTACGATCTCTGCCCCATGACGCAGGAACAGGCGGTGGCTGCCGGCGTCGAGCTTCTGGTGGCAGCCTGCGACAGCTTCGCGGCAGATGGCGGCAGCTGGCGCCTGACCGGCGACGGGCGCACCCTGATCGCGCGCGCCATGGTCCTGGCGACGGGAACTGCGCCGGCCAAACTCGGCGTGCCCGGCGAGGAGCGGCTGTTCGGCAGGGGCGTCAGCGAGTGCGCAAGCTGCGATGCGCCGCTCCTGCGCAACAAGGTGGCCGTGGTGGTGGGCGGCGGCGATTCCGGCATGCAGGAGGCGCTGACGCTGGCCGAGCACGTCGCCACGGTCGTGATCGTCGAGCGCGGCAATGCACTCACGGGCCAAGCGAGCTATCGCGACCGCATCGAAGCCCATGGGAAGATCGAGGTGCGGTTCGGAGCGACGATCACCGAGATCGGCGGCGACCAGACGGTGAGCCACGTGCGCCTCAAGGCGGTGGACACCGGCGCGGAGAGCGACCTCGCCACCGCCGCGGTCTTCGCCTGTGTCGGCCTCGTTCCCAACACCGAGCTGGTCCGCGGCCTGGTGCCGCTCGACGCCACGGGGCGCGTCCCGGTGGATGCGGCGATGCGCACGCCGGTACCCGGCCTCTGTGCGGCCGGCAACGTCCGCCAGGGCTCCCCCCACCGCGCCGCCGCCGCCATGGGAGACGGCGCCACCGCCGCCTCCGCGATCGACCGCTATCTTGCAACCGGCGAATGGCGCGGGTCCGCCTGACGCTGGCGCGCGGTCCGCGAGGCTCCCGTTCCGCGCGTCGAAGACCGCGTGAAATAGTTGCGTCGCCCAATCATTGGCTCTAGCGGTAGTCCCCGACCGGCTGCAGCCGGCCGCACGGGAGCCACCATGACGCAGACATCGCCGGCGGAGGAAGAGGGACCGGATCAGGCGGCGGAATTGGACCTCGGCCTGCTCGCGGATTTTGTGGGGCCGCGTGTGCGCCTCCTCTGGAACCTGCTGAGCGCCCGCATGGCCGACGCGCTCGAGCCGTACGGCCTGCGTCCCGGCGCATTTTCCGCCCTGGCCCTGATCTCGGCCAACCCGGGGTGCTCGCAGAAACAGCTGGCACACCGGCTGGGCATGGATAAATCGGCCGTCGTCGCCATCATCAACGACCTGGACCGCCAGGGACTCGCAACGCGCGTGCGGCATGCGCAGGACCGGCGCTTCCACGCGCTGAAGCTCACGCCCAAGGGCCAGGCGCTGCTGCAACGCACGCTGGCACCCGCGTCGCGGCCGGGGCGTGCGATCCGCGAGGCGCTCTCGCCGCGCGAGCTGGAGCAGCTGCTGTCGCTGCTCGACCGCGCCTGGCGCGCCCTGCTGGAAGCCGACCGGAGCGCCAAGCCCCCAGCCGGCAATCCACGGGCGCGCTGAGCGCAGGCCCTGCTCGGCCATCGCCTCTTGCTGTCGCGAGCGCCGCTCAGGCGGGGAGCAGGCGCACGCCCAGACTGCGCGTCCATTGGCGTTGGCAGCCGTCGCATGCGGCTACTAGAATTGCCGCCGCTCCATGCCAAAAATCGTGCAACGCAAAGCGAGGACCCTATGCCACCACCTCCTGCGGCCCTTGAGAGGGTTCGCGCCTATCACGCCGAGCTGACCGACATCCGCCGCGACCTGCATGCCAATCCCGAGCTCGGCATGGAGGTGCACCGCACCGCGGACATCGTGGCGAACCGGCTGCGGGAATGGGGCATCGAGGTGCATCGCAATGTGGGCGGAACGGGCGTCGTCGGCGTCCTGCGCAAGGGCAACGGCCCGCGCTCGATCGGGCTGCGTGCCGACATGGACGCCCTGCCGATCCACGAGGCGACCGGCGTCGCCTACGGCAGCCGCACCGCGGGCCGCATGCATGCCTGCGGACACGACGGCCACACAGCCATGCTGCTGGGCGCCGCGCGCTACCTGGCGGAGGCAGGGGACTTCAACGGCACGGTGCACTTCATCTTCCAGCCGGGCGAGGAAGGGGCCGGCGGGGCGCTGGCCATGCTGAAGGACGGCCTGCTCGAGCGCTTCCCGTGCGACGCCCTGTTCGGCATGCACAACCGCCCGGGAGCGCCGGTCGGCCATTTCTCGATCACGCCGGGGGTGGCGATGGCCGGCGGAGCCTTCTTCGACATCGAGGTGACGGGCAAAGGCGGGCACGGCGCGCGGCCCGAGATCGCGGTCGATCCGGTGCTGGCAGCCTGTCACATCGGCGCGGCGGTGCAGTCCGTCGTCGCGCGCAACGTCCCGCCCTCCGACATGGCGGTGGTGAGCATCACCCGGATCGCGGCCGGCGATGCCTACAACGTGATCCCGCAGAGCGCCCGCATGGCAGGCACCGCGCGCACCATGAAGCGCGAGGTCATGACGACCATCGAGACGGCGCTGCGGCGCGTTGCCACCGGCATTGCATCGGGACTCGGGGCCAGCGCCGAGGTGGACTTCCGTGTGCTCTTCGCTCCGCTCGTCAACGGCGCCGAGCCGACCCAGGAATTCGCCGATGCGGCGGCCGACTTGGTGGGAGAGAGCAACGTCGACCGCAACAAGCCGCCGGTCTCCGCGTCCGAGGACTTCAGCTTCATGCTGGAACAGGTGGCAGGCGCCTACATCAACCTCGGCAACGGCGAGACCAGCGCGCCCGTGCACAACCCGCACTACGACTTCAACGACGACGCGCTCCCCTACGGCGCCGCCCTGTTCGCGCGCATCGTGGAGCGCAAGCTGGTGCGCGAGCCGGGCCTGTCCTGACCGGATGGGGTCAGACCCCTCGCGCCCGCGCTCGTGCACAAATCGCAGCGCTGGAGGCGAAGGGTCTGACCCCGCTCCAATCAGCGCTCCCGCGGGTCGAGCGCGTCGCGCAGGCCGTCGCCCAGGAGGTTGAACGACAGCACCGCCAGGAAGATGGCGAGACCGGGCCACACCGCCATCCAGACGGCGTTGGTGAGGAAGCGCTGCGCGGTGTTGAGCATCGAGCCCCACGACGGCGCCGGCGGCTGCTGTCCGAGGCCCAGGAACGACAGACTGGCCTCGGCGATGATGGCCGTGGCGATGGAGATGGTGGCCTGCACGATCAGCGCCGGCAGGATGTTGGGCAGGATGTGCTTGACGGCGATGCGCACCGGCGGATTGCCCACGGCGCGCGCCGCCTCCACGTAGTCCTCCACCTTCACGGCCAGCACCTGCCCGCGCGTCAGGCGCACGAAGATGGGCGTGGTGGTGAGACCGATGGCGATCATGGCGTTCTGCAGCGAGGGGCCGAGGAAGGCCGCGAGCGCGATGGCCAGGATCAGAAACGGGCAGGCGAGCATGGCATCGGTGATGCGGCCGATGACGGCGTCGATCCACCGGCCGCCGTAGCCGGCCAGCAGCCCGATGGGCACGCCGAGCGCAAGCGCGATGGAGACCGAGACCACGCCTGCCAGCAGCGAGGCGCGCGCGCCGAATATCACGCGCGAGAACACGTCGCGCCCGGACTCGTCGGTGCCGAACCAGTGCTGCAACGACGGGGGCTTGCGGATCGACGTCCAGCCCTGCTGGGCGGGGTCGTAGTGGGCGATCAGCGGGGCGAAGACCGCGACCAGCACGAACAGCACGATGATGACGAGGCCCAGCACGGCGCTCTTGCGCTTGACAAGGCG
>DATBKR010000008.1:0-27738 GCA_036555805.1 Hyphomicrobiaceae bacterium
TCGGTGAGGCCTACGAGGTGCTCGGCGACGCGGAGAAGCGCGCGGCCTACGATCAGCTCGGCGAGGAATGGAAGGCGGGCCAGCAGTTCAGGCCGCCGCCTGACTGGGATGCCGGCTTCGAGTTCTCAGGCCCGGATTTCAGACGCGGCGAGTTCAGCGATTTCTTTGAAACCTTGTTCGGAGGAATGCGTGGCGGCGAGCATCCTTCCCGACGCGATGCCGGATTCAGCGCGCGCGGTGAGGACCATCACGCCAGGATCCTGATCGACTTGCGTGATGCCTTCACAGGCGCGACGCGCTCGGTCGCGCTGCGCGTGCCCGCGATCGATGACGGGGGCCATGTTGTGGTTCGCGACCGGGTTCTCGACGTGCAGATCCCGCAAGGTGTTGTGGATGGTCAGCATATTCGGCTGAAGGGCCAGGGCGCTCCTGGCGTTGGCGGCATGTCGGCAGGTGATCTCTACCTGGAGGTCAGCTTCAAGCCGGACCCTCTCTATCGCGTTGCGGGGCGCGACATCTACCTCGATCTTCCCGTCGCTCCCTGGGAGGCGGCATTGGGCGCAAGTGTGAAAATTCCGACGCCGACCGGCCCGATCATGCTGCGGATTCCAGCAGGGTCTTCGCAGGGAAGGCGGTTGCGCATCAGGGGCCGGGGCATACCCGCCGCCGAGCGCGGAGATCTATATGCTGTCCTTAACATTGTCCTGCCGCCGGCCGATACCAACGAAGCGAAAAAGGCCTACGAAGAGATGGCGCAACGGCTGTCCTTCGATCCACGCGCCGGTCTTGGAGTGTAAAGATCATGACCGAGAAAACGCCATCCAGCGTCACATCGGAGATCATCGATCGGGCGAACATGTGCACCCTCGATGATCTGTGCCTCTCTTGCAAAGTCGATCCCGATTGGGTTGCCGCACTGGTGGAGTACGGTGTGATCGAGCCTGTTGGCCAAGCGCGGTCGGTTTGGCAATTCGCGACGCTGAGCATCGTTCGCGTCGCCAAGGCAAAGCGTCTGGAGCGTGATTTTGGCCTGAACCTGCCGGGCGTTGCGCTGGCCCTGGATCTGCTCGACCAACTCGATGAGATGCACGCGATCAAGCGATAGAGCGAAGTGCCGCCTCAAGTGCGTATTGAATGTCTCGCATTACACGCGATCGGCTACCCTCCGCTCGACACTGCGACCGGTCCCGCGAGAGCCGTCCCGATCGGTAGCCCACGCACTCTTCTTCCGCAGGCTGCGAACACCGCGTTGACGATGGCCGCCGCCGTCGGCACCGAGCCCGGTTCGCCGGTCCCGGTCGAAGCCACGTCGGGGTCGCCGACAAAGGTCACGTCGATCGAGCGCGGAGCATCGCGGAAGGTTGCGATCGGATATTCCCGCCAGGACGTCGACGTCACCGCGCCGTGCTCCACCTTGAGCTGCTCCAGCAGGGTCCAGCTCGCCGCCTGCTGCACGCCGCCCTCGATCTGGTTGCGGGCACTGTCCGGGTGCACCAGGCGCCCAGCGTCGACGGCGCACCACACGCGCTCGAGGTGCACCCGGCCATCTCCTGCAACTCCGACCTCCGCAACCTCGGCGATGTAGGTTCCGTGATAGATGGCACACGCTACGCCGAGCCCGCACTGCGCCCCGCGCGGTCGTCGCCAGGCGCTCCTCGCGCGCGCAGTGTCGAGGACGCGCCGGAGGCGCGGATCGTTCGTGAGGGCGAGACGGAACTCGATCGGGTCCCGCCCGGACGCGTGCGCAAGCTCATCGATAAAGGACTCGATTGCGAAAACGTTGGGCGCGCCCCCGAGAGAGCGGAACGCGATGGTAGGGACTGGGCCCTCCTCGACCCGCAGGCGAATTTCTGCGCGCCCGAGCCGGTAAGCAGGCTCGGCATTACGACCCGCGCTCATTTCCGGGATGCCCGGCATCAGCGACCCCGGCCCAAGCATGTAGGGGTTGGTCCGGACATCGTATCGCCAACCGACGATCGCACCATGATCGTCGAGTCCCGCCTCAATCTCCGCATCGAAGGCGGGCCTATGCGGGCTCAAGCGGAACTCCTCCGCGCGGCTCCATTGCACCTGCACGGGTCGCATGACGGCACGTGACAGGCGGACGGCCTCGATCGCGGCGTCCTCGGTATTCCCACGCCCATACATCCCGCTCATCATCTGGGGATGGATGTGGATGCTTTCGGCCGGAAGCCCGACAAGCGCCGCCACCTCGTCGCGCAGGGCGAACGGGCGCTGCGTCGCGACGTAGAGATCGACGCCGCCATCCCGAACGTCCGCCACGGCGGCGCGGGGCAGGATCGAGGCATGGGCGATATGCGGCGCATTATAGGCGGCGCGCAAGCGCAGCGAGGCTCCGGTCAGGGCGCCTTCCACGCCGTCGTCATACCGCATCACCGACTCGTAAGGTTCCTTCGGCAGCACGGGCGCCGGTCTCCATTCAGGGTCGCTCGCATCGAGCGCGGCGAGGAGGGCGCCATGACGGTCGGCGATGATTCCCGCAAAGTCGCTGTCGCACACCACCGCCACAACGCCTGGGACGGCACGGACTTTGGACTCGGCGAATCCGGTGAGCTGCATGCCTGGCCGTGGCGGGTGCAGCACCTGGCCATACAGCATGCCTGGAAGGCGGACGTCAGCAGGATATGGCGCCGCGCCTGTCAATATCGCACGCGCCTCGAAACGTAGCGGTCGGTCGTCTGACTCCACCAAGGGCGAGTTGCTGGGCTCCGCCGTGTCGGGAATGTCGCCAGCGAGCGGCTCGTCGCCGATGAGGCCCTCGTAGGATAAGCTCTGTCCGTCCGGAGCTATCACGCGACCGTCCCTCATGGTCAGCTGCGACGGCGAGAAGCCTAGCCGAAGACTTGCACGGTCCAACAAGAGCGTGCGGGCGTAGATGGCGGCAGCGCGCAGTCGGCGTCCATCGATCGCGGTCGACATGCTGCCGAACGTGCCCGCGTCCCACGGCACGCTGTCCGTCTCACCGAGGACGACTTCAACTCTGTCGACCGGCATCGACAGCTCATCCGCGATGATTCTGGCAAAGCCAGTGCGAATGTTCTGTCCATATTCGACCTTACCGGAGCGCGCGATCACCCGCCCGTCGCGTGCGATCGAGATGCGCTGCTCCAGTCGCTCTGACGCCAAGCGTTCGAGCCCAGGGGGCGGCGGTGCGCTCGGTACCTTCATCGCGCCGCCCTCTTTACAGCGCGAATGACACGGCCATAGACACCGCAGCGGCAAAGATGCGGGGCAAGTGCCGCGCGGATCTCATGTTCGTCGGGTTGTGGAATGCGCCCGAGCAACGCCACCGCGGAGATCACCATCCCGCTGGTGCACGCGCCGCATTGCATGGCGTCCTCGTCGAGAAAGGCCTGCTGCACGGGGTGGAGCACGTCGCCAGTCGCAAGCCCCTCGATCGTGACCACATCCTTACCCGCCACGTCCGCAACCGCCGTGACGCAGGCAGGAACGGCCTTCCGGTCAACCAGCACGTAGCAGGCGCCGCATTCGCCATGCCCGCAGCCGTAGTGCGCTCCGGTCAGCCCCAGATCATGGCGCAGCAGATCGAGGAGCGAGGTGTGCGCATCGGCATCGACTGCCTGCTCGATTGCATTGACCGTGAGGCGGACCTTGGTCGTCATCACCGACACCCGACGTTCCTGACATTGTCGCGCGGCGCGAGTCCCTTAGTCACGTGATCCTCGACCGGATTCTCGCTAAGTCGTAGATGGCCCAAACTGAGGGCCGGGACGGCAAGGGCATTGATGCAGCGCAAGGGCTGGCGAGCCCCGTCAGAGGATGTTGGCCCATCCTTGGGCGGATACCAAAAACCGAGACCGGCTTCAGCTGGCGGTGAGGATGACTGCACGAAGATGACAGCGGCGCACGACCTATCCCAGAACCTCACGGCACCGCCCGCAGGACTGTCCAGCGCGGACGCCGTGCGGCGTCTGGCGGAGGTCGGCCCCAACGCAATGCCCCAAGCGTACGAGCATCCGCTACAGCGGGCACTACGTCACTTCTGGGCACCAGTGCCGTGGATGCTGGAGGTCACCATTCTGCTGCAGGTCGTTGCCGGCGAGCTGGTAGAGGCGGCGATGGTTGCTGCGCTGCTGCTCATCAATGTTGCGCTCGCCATGGTCCAGGAGGGCCGCGCCAGCGCGACCCTCTCCTTGCTGCGCCAGCGCCTGGCACCACGCGCCTGGGTGCGCCGCGACAGCGCGTGGTCTGACGTTCCCGCGGCGGTGCTGGTGCCGGGCGATGTCGTGCAGCTGTCCCTTGGCGGCGTCGTACCAGCGGACGTGCGGCTACTGTCAGGCTCGGTGCTGCTCGATCAGTCGATGCTCACCGGCGAATCCGTCCCGGTGGAGCGGGAGGCGGGTGAACAGGGATATGCCGGCGCGCTGGTACGCCGCGGTGAGGCCGTAGCAGAGGTTACCGCCACCGGCATTCATACCTATTTCGGCCGCACAGCCGAGCTGGTGGGCGCTGCCGACGTGCAGAGCAGCGAGCAGCGGGCCGTGCTTGGCGTGGTCGAGGCTCTGACCGCCGTGAACATGGCAATCGTGGTCGGCATGGTCGCCTATGCCTACGCCATCGGACTGACCATGACGCAGATCACCCCGCTGGTGCTGGCGGCGCTGCTTTCGGCCGTGCCAGTTGCCATGCCCGCGGTCTTCACACTGGCTGCGACGCTGGGCGCGCGGCGCCTGGCGGACGAGGGTGTGCTGCTGGCCAAGCTTTCCTCCCTCCAGGAGGCCGCCATGATTGACGTGCTCTGCGTCGATAAGACGGGCACGCTCACGCAGAATAACCTGAATGTCAGCCGAGTGGTCCCGCTTATGGACGGCCTCAGCGAGGCCCTACTGCTGAGCCGCGCCGCCGCTGCCAGCTCGGCCAGTGGCCAGGATCCCGTCGATGCCGCGATACGGACAGCGGCGGCACAGGCGGGCGCGCCGGCAGTGTCAGTTGTCGGATTCACGCCCTTCGATCCCGCGACCAAGATGGCCGAGGCAGTGATCGCCGGTCCGGCGAGTGAGAGGGTGCGCATCGCCAAGGGATCGCCGATTGCCCTCGCCGGCCTGGCGCCGCTGACCTCAGCGGCAAAAGCCGTGCTGCAGCGGATGACCGGAGAGGGGTGCCGCGTGCTGGCTGTTGCGGAGGGGACTGCTGAAGCCATGGCCGTGATTGGCCTGATCGGGCTCAGCGACCCGCCGCGCGCGGATTCCGCCCCGTTGCTGGCCGATCTCAAGGCGTTGGGCGTCGGCGCGGTCATGATCACCGGTGACACCGCCGAGACCGCCGGCTCGGTCGCCCGTGCGATCGGTCTCGACGGGCCGATTTGCCCGCCCGGCAAGATGCCGGAGCGGGTCGGGCCGCATGACTATGTCGTGTACGCAGGCGTGCTGCCAGAGGACAAATTCCACCTGGTCAAGGCGTTCCAGCAACGAGGGCACGCCGTCGGCATGTGCGGTGACGGTGCCAACGACGCACCGGCGCTGCGTCAGGCGCAGATGGGCATCGCGGTGGCGAGTGCAACGGACGTTGCCAAGTCCGCCGCCGGCCTGGTGCTGACCGTGCCCGGGCTGCGGGGCATCCTGGCTTGCATCGACGAAGGCCGTGCCGCCTTCCAGCGCGTGCTGACCTTCACGCTCAGCATGCTCGTGAACAAGGCGGTGACGTTGATCGTCATCGGTGGTGGTCTGGTGATGACCGGACATGCGGTCATGACGCCTTTGCTGCAGGCGTTCTGGATGCTTACCGGCGACATCCCGATGCTGGCCCGCGCCGCCGACCGGGCCAAGCCCACGCCGTACCCCAATGCCTGGCGCATCCGCGAGCTGGTCGTGGTAGCGGTGCCGCTGGGCACCGTGAAGCTCACCTATGTCATGGGCGTTCTGGTGCTGGGATGGTTCAGGCTGGGGCTTGACGCCGTTTCCATGCGCAGCCTGACGTTTCTGACCCTGGTGCTGGCGGGCCAGGCCACCGGGCTCGTGCTACGGGCGCGTGACCACGTCTGGCGCTCGCGGCCGGCCGCCGTCCTGCTCGCCGCGCAGGGAGCCGCGGCGGCGCTGGCGTCGGTCTTCGCCTGGGCAGGCTTGGCCATGACGGCGCTGCCCGGCTGGCTCGTCCTCTCGCTCTACGGCACGACCCTGGGCTATGGCTTGGTGCTGGACGCGGCGAAGGTGGCAATGCTGCGCCGAGTGCCTGTCGACCGTGCTCGCGGGTCGAGCGTCTCCACGGGCGCTTGGTGCCAATAATGTTCAGGACACGGCTGGAAGCATCCGCTCAATCAATCAGTGGCGGAAGATCAGGATGGCGTCTTCGTGTTCCAATATCACCGTTATCTGAGCGTTCACGGCAATTGCCGACGTCCTGATGCCGATGCTGGTTGAGCACGCGTTCCGACCGGGGAAAATGCGAGAGCGCCCGCACTATGTCCTTTAGCGGTATGGGATTGGGCAATGGGGAACAACCTTGCGAAAGACATACAGAGAACGCCAACAGACGGTGGCAATCGCCCGAGCACTGGCGATGCATCCACCGCCCTGGCCGACGAGGCCACCGGCACTCTTGACGGCAAATCGGCTCATGCCGTGTTCGAGATGACGGCGGCTTGTGCCATCGGAGGCTCCCGATTGCCGAGCGGCATCCGGCTTGCTGCGTCTCGGCCGCCGGGTCAAGGGGCCGGGACGCCCCGGCGGCCAGTACGCGACAAGAGCAGCGGCATCACCTTCCTGCTCGTGCCGCACTCCTTGGATCTGGCGCAGCGCTGTGGCCATATCGTGGAGTCGTGGATGGTCGGATCGTCACGCCGGCACGGGAGAGCGTGGCCCGCGGGCTCAACAAACAGAGGGAAGCCAGCGCATGAACGAGCACATGGCGAGGCTGGTAGCGCGGATTGCGGCCCTCGAGGCGGAGCTCGAGGCCGAAATCGCAAAGCGCCGCGCTGATCTGCGCTTTGGTCTCGAGCGAGGGCGGGTCGTTTTCGAGGAGGAGGTGTTGCGGCGACACAGAGAACTCAAGACGAGTCTGTTCCATTATATTCTCAATGCACATATCTTAATCGCTCTCACCGCACCTGTGATCTACGGGCTCATCGTGCCCCTGCTCTTGCTGGATCTTTCTGTCACTCTCTACCAGGCGATCTGCTTTCCCGCCTACGGCATCGAAAAGGTCCGACGCAAGGACTACTTCATCTTCGATCGACGCCACTTGGCTTATCTCAATACGCTGGAAAAGCTGAACTGCGCCTATTGCTCCTATGCCAATGGCTTGATCGCCTACGTCAGAGAGATTGCTGGACGCACGGAGCAGTATTGGTGCCCCATTAAACATGCCCGCCGCGCGATCGCTGCACATGAGTTCTACCGAAATTTTGCCGACTATGGCGATGCGGACGCCTATCGCTCTCGGCTGGCTGCCGCATCGATGCCAGAGGGCCGCAAAGGGGAATAAGCCCAATGAGAATCCTGGCCGGTCACGGGCACTACACGCAAAGAGACTTGTGTTTAAGCTTGATCAGCAGAAAGAGCACACCTCAAAACAATGACGATGATCGATCAGAAATGAGAGCGCATGCGCAGCTCCCGGATTGATAGTAAGCACGTTGCACTCTAGGTTCGCCTAGCACCCATTGTCCCCGCGGCGCTGTGCTTTGACGTTGGTCAAGAGCCCGCTTGGGGAGGCGCGCCTCCCGCGCAATTCCATTGATCGGCGTCAAGGTGCGCTGCTCATCTTCTGGAGTTATCAGGGCTGCGCCGCAACATCTACGTGTCGGCGGCCGCAGGCGCAATGAGGCTGAACATCGAGTGCATTCACCATGTCCCACAAGCAGGTCCTATTCCGGTCCGCCGCTCGCGAGAAGCTGCTGCGAGGGGCGACGCACCTCGCCGATGCCGTGCGTGTAACGCTCGGGCCAAAATCCAAGTCGGTTCTGATCCAGAGGAAATGGGGCGCCCCTGTCGTGTGCAACGACGGTGTGACTATTGCCAAGGAGCTCGACCTCGAGGACGCCGAGGAAAACCTTGGCGCCCAGATGCTGCGCCAGGCAGCCGAGAAGACCGGCGAGGCCGTGGGCGACGGCACGAGCACATCGGCCGTTCTCGCGCATGCGATCTTCGCCGACGGCGTGCGCAACGTCGTCGCCGGCGCCAGCGCCATCGATCTGAAGCGCGGCCTCGAGCGCGGCGCTAAGGCCGCGGTCGATCGGCTCAAGGCCTTGTCGCGGCCTGTCAAGGAGCGCAAGGAGAAGGCGCAGGTCGCCACCATCTCAGCTCACAACGATCCCGTCATCGGCGAGCTGGTCGCTGAGGCTATGGAGAAGGTGGGCAACGACGGTGTCATCACGGTCGAGGAATCGAAGACCACTGAGACTGCTCTGGAGGTCGTCGAGGGCATGCAGTTCGACCGCGGCTTCATCTCCCCCTACTTCATCACCAACACTGACAAAATGGAGGCCGTCCTGGAGGACGCACTGGTCCTCATCTGCGATCGCAAGGTCGGCGCCCTTAAGGACCTCGTCCCCCTGCTTGAGCAGGTCGCGAAGGCAGGGCGGCCCCTGCTGGTCGTGGCGGAGGATGTCGAAGGCGAGGCGCTCGCAACCTTGATCGTCAACCAATTGCGGGGGATTTTGAAGAGTTGTGCGACCAAGGCACCGGGCTTCGGCGACCGCCGCAAGGCCATGCTGCAGGACATCGCTGTGCTGACCAGCGGTCAAGTGATTGCCGAAGAGCTGGGCCTGAAGCTGGAAAGCGTGACGTTTGAGCAGCTGGGGCGCGCCAAGCGCGTCGTCGTAGACAAAGACAATACCACGATCATCGGGGGAGCAGGCGAACGCAAGGTGATCGATGATCGCATCCAGCAGATCAGGCGCGAGATCGACAAGTCGACCAGCGACTACGATAAGGAAAAGCTGCGCGAGCGCTTGGCCAAACTGGCAGGTGGCGTCGCCGTGATCCGCGTCGGCGCGCCATCGGAATCGGAGATGAAGGCCAAGAAGGAAGCGCTCGATGACGCTATCAGCGCAACCAAGGCCGCGGTCGCCGAGGGCATCGTGCCGGGCGGCGGGCTCGCGCTGCTGCGCTGCGTGGATGCAGTAGCCGATCTGGAGGAGTGCAGCGCGGGCGACGAGAGGACGGGCGTACAGATCCTCAAGCGCGCACTGAGCGCACCAGCACGACAGATCGCCGAGAACTCCGCGGTCGATGGCGGCGTCGTGGTCGCAAAGATGACTGAGGGAAAGGGCAACTTCGGTTTCGACGCAGCCCGTAATGCCTATGTCGATCTGGTGGACGCGGGGATCATTGACCCCACCAAGGTGGTACGCATCGCTCTGGAGAATGCCGTTTCCGTGGCCGGCGTGCTGTTGCTCACGGAAGCGACGATGACGGAGCTGCCGGAGCGCAAGAAGGAGACATCAACGGAGCCGGAGCTTGCGATGTGACCAGTTCGGCCACGCTGGCGTTGCAGAGTGCCTGCTACGGCTCCAGGATCGCCCCACGCCACAAAGCCCGGAACATGGAAGTCGGCGGGCGAGACGAGGTCGACACCGTCCGGCCGCGTGACGGCGCCGCGTCGGGGCCGAAGACGCTGATCCAGGAGCTGATCCGGTGAGCTTGACGCATGTCGAGGGTCGCGGCGACGCGCGATGTGCTCGCGTCGATTCTCGACACGACGCTCTCGCCGGAGGTACCCGGGTCCGGTGAGCGCCACCGCAGAGTGCCGAGGTGGAGATCGGCCCCTATCCGCGCAGGATTTCAACCTCCACTACATCAGCCGTTTCGGTTACCGGCCGAGCACGGTCTTAAGGACGCTCTTGCGACTTGGCTTCTGCCCCGACATGCAGACTACTTTCAGGAAAGGATTGAGCCTGGAAACATTCAATTGTGGGTCCGCATAGCCAATGCTGACGAAAAGCGCCACGCTTGCCAAAGCTTCCTGACACTACGTTCCGGTACCGTCGGCGTGCACGATCTCGTTTCCTCGCCGAATTGCCGAACCTCATAGGACCACCGCAAGAAATCCTCCGGATCGCTCGCAATTCGTCGTTGCGGCGGCCATGCCTGCGGTCGGCCCCAGAGCCGCAGGGACGCCCTGGGCTGCCAGCCAAATTGCTTCGTCGCTATGACCGAGCATCAGCTTTTCTGGCTGGCCGCGAGCGGCCAAAACGAGCCCGAGGATCAGCATGACGCTGAGGGTGCGAGGCTGAGCTCGAGAGGACGTGTCGCTGGCCCATCCACTTCGTAGCCCTGCGCGATCAGCCGGCCCTGAGCGGCATCAGCCGCAAGGGCGAGCCGCGTCTCGTGGTTGAGAATGGGCCAGTGCAGCCAATTGAGATCCAAAGACCCCGGAGCAGTCTGCATTGCAGCCAGACGCCTCGCATTCTCGTAGGCACTGTGGTGGCCTGGGTGCCACTCCTGCGTCTGCCACTCGTTCGCCGCGCAGGCCGACTTGGGCAGGACCCGCGCTGCCGTTTCACGGCGCTCAATAACGCAGACCTCGGTCGGCCGAACACCCGCGAGGGTATAAATCACCGGCGCGCAGATCGGGGTTGCCTCCAGCATGTGGAGCGCCGCAGCGAAATCTGGTGCCCCTTCGAATGCGCGCCGGAGCAGGTGGATCGGCTGCATATACCGCGAGCGCCAGACATTGCGCTTGCTTAAGAGCCAGTCAATGGCAAGGATGCCCGTTCTCTTCCTTGCACTCGGTTGATTGATTGCGGCCGCGAATCGTCCGGGCGCCATCGCCTGGAGGACACCGGTAAAGCCTGGCCAAGTCAGAGATACCCAGGGGCCAAAGGCGCTCGCGATTCGTGCCGCAACGACATAGCGGCCAAGACCGTCCACATTCTGGTCGAGCGTGCGCAGCAGGCGCGGGCCCATACCCTCCGTGCTCGGCTTCGCGGCAGTCGTGCAGCCCCATTCGTAGTGGACGTTGAGAAAATACGCGCCTGGTCGTGTGCCCGCGCTCGCAAGTTGATCGAGCTCCGGCAGATAGGGGGACTGCTGCGCGCTGAGCCACCGGCGAGAAATGGTGTCCGCCGCCCGGAGCGCGAACGTGGGGACGCCCGCAGTCGCGGCATCGAGCATGGCGTAGGTGTGCTCGCGGCCGGCGAGGCGCGCCGTCTCGATCGCAAAGAAGGGGCCAACGTCGAAGAGCGGGATCTTCGGCAAGTCTATGCAGCCGTCTGCGACGGCCAATGTGTGGGCCATGGCGCCCATCCAGGTGGATGCACACACAGCTGAACTTGGTGTCAACGATGGCATCGCGCAAGCTGATCAGTCCGCGAGTCGGGTCTTGGCGATAGCTCTGCGCACAAAGGGCGATGTGAGGTCGATGGCTGCCCATTTCTTTTGGGGGCCCAAATCCCGTTGGAAATGGCCAGATATCACCAAAGGGTGTTTCAGCTCGGCTCAGGTTCGACCAGGTTGGTCAAAGCGTGCAGCCATTCCGATACCTGTGTAGCCTCCCGGCTCAGCTCGTCGGCTCTGGAGGCCAAGCCGGTCGCCACCTCGGCGGATTCTTTAGCCGCAAGACCGTGCTGCATGCGCTTGGCGAGGCTTGCCTCCTCGACGAGCGCACCGAAGAGGCTCGACAGTTGCGCCTCTCTTGCTTCGGCCTGCCCGCTGAGGAGGCTCTCGGCCGTAAAACCATGCCCGGACCGGCAGCGAAACCGCAACAATTTCTTGTCGGCAATTTCGTAGAGTGCGCTGCGGCAGTTTGGACAGTTGAGCCCGGATGGCGCACTCATGTGCTCGAGGTTCCACCAATCTTCGACACTGAAGATGCCTTCAGCTACCCGGTTCTCGATCTGCATGAGACGCGATATGCGATCTTGCTCCTCCGCCGGGGGATCATCGTTTGCGAGTTGCACAAAGAGATCCGCCATTTCGGCGAGAGTGCAGACGCGGTCGACGTTTGCGTGCCGGATCGCACTCCTCGGCATGGAAGCTGCCGTCGCCTCGGACGGGTCCTGAACAATCGTGAAGCCCCCGCAATCCTTGATAGCGAGTGACCTGCTCCCCGGAATTCCCTCCACGTGGTAGTTAGATCCATCCGTGGAGAGAGTGGATGCGTAAGCAGCGGTTCAGCGAGCAGCAGATCATTGGGATCATCAAGGAGCACGAGGCGGGGGCGAAGGTGGCGGAGCTGTGCCGGCGGCACGGGATCAGCTCGCCGACGCTGTACAATTGGAAGGCGAAGTACGGCGGTCTCGACGTGTCTGAGGCCAAGCGGCTGAAGGCGCTGGAGGAGGAGAACCGGCGCTTGAAGAAGCTGCTGGCCGAGCAGCTTCTCGACAACGCGGCCCTGAAGGACCTGGTCGGAAAAAACTTCTGACGCCCCGTGCCCGGCACGCGGCGGTCCGCTACGTGATGGATCATCACGCCATGTCGGAGCGTCGCGCCACGGGGCTTCTCGATGTCGATCGCTCAGCTGTGCGGTACGTGCGCAAGGGCAAGGACGATGCGGCCGAGCGGTCGCTCTTGAAGGAGCTCGCCGCCGAGCGCCGGCGCTTCGGCTATCGGCGCCTAAGGGAGATGGCGCGCCGCCGCGGTGTGGTCATGAACCTCAAGAAGGTCTGGCGGCTCTACCGCGAGGAAGGCCTGAAGGTACGCCGGCGCGGCGGGCGCAAGCGCGCGATCGGCACGCGGGCGCCGCTGCAGAAGGCCGCAGCTCCCAATGCGATCTGGGTGCTCGATTTCGTGTCGGACAGCCTCGACGACGGACGCCGGTTCCGCATCTTCAACGTGGAGGACCAGTTCACGCGGGCTGGCCTGCGCACGGAGGTGGACACCTCGCTGCCGGGGAGCCGCATCGTGCGCGTGCTGGAGCGGTTGGTCGCCGAGCGGGGCAAGCCGCAGATGATCGTCTCCGACAACGGCACGGAGCTGACCGGCAACGCCATGCTCAGGTGGACGGCCGAGAGCGGGATTGCGTGGCACTACATCGCACCGGGCAAGCCAATGCAGAACGGCTTCATGGAGAGCTTCAACGGCAAGCTGAGGGACGAGTGCCTGAACGAGACGGTGTTCACCTCGCTTGCCCAAGCGCGGCGCATCATCGAGGCCTGGCGCATCGATTACAACGCGCTGCGCCCGCATTCGAGCCTCGGCTACCGGACACCGGAGGAGTTCGCCGCGGCCTGGCACGCCGCGACGAGAGAAGGAGGCGGTGCCCCGGCAGCCTCAGCGTGCCGCCGTGCTCGGAGCGGTCAAGGACAAGCCTTCGGCGCGCTGCGCGCGTCCTTGACCGCCCCTGCGCGCGACGGCCAGGAGGACAAGCGGCCGGGACGGAAGGATGGCTCCGCAGGGGCCGAACAAAAGGATTGCGCGAAAGACCAGATCGAGAACAGATTCAACTTCTGACCGGAGGGAAAACGGGGAGCAGGTCACGAGCAGGCCCGCCGTGCCGTCATTGAGTTGTCCTGTGAGTACGACACCTACAACGGCGGGCCCATATGCAACTGCGGCGGAGCGGAACAAGGGATCGATTGCGGGCCGCGCAAGGTTCTCGTGGGGCCCATGTGAGAGCCGGATATAGTTCCGCATAACGAGCATGTGGCGATCTGGAGGAGCAACATAGATCTTTCCGGGCTCAAACAGCGTGGCGCTCTTTGGATGAGAGGCTGGAAGTTTCCCAGCTTGACTGAGCAGGTGGGGTAGCATGCCTGGGCTGTGCGACGCCACGTGCTGGGTTATGAAGATCGGCGCAGGAAAGTTCGCTGGCAGCCTCGAGACAAGCTCACACAACGCGTCAATGCCGCTCAACGAGGCACCAATCACGAATAGGCGGTCCTTCATCGGAACATTCTCCGGCTCAGGCGCTCAGGATCGACCTGCTAGCGTAGTTCTGCTTTGATGGAAATCAACGGAGTTTGTGAGGGATCGTATGCTTAATATACCGCTTGTCCCACCGTTGGACCGCAACAAACATGGGAGGCAACTCTAACGAGATGGTGACCCGCTCGTCCCTGTTGTGGTCCTCGATTTCGACGAGCCTGCCCTTGGCCTCGGGCTGCTCTGCCAGCCGGATGATTTCGTCGAGATCGATACCCTGATCCTTCAGTGCGGCCAGGGCTCACTGCGGCATCAGCTTTGTTGCGATCTTGAGGACGCCTCCTGGAAGCGTCCCTGTTGTGGCGGGTCGAAGTTGCTCAGGACCTCGGATAGCCGACCGACTGCGCGAAGGTGACGAACTGGCCACTGCCCAACTGCAACCGCTCGGCGAGCTTCTGCTGATCCAACGCCCCGCGGAAGACGGTCGCAAGCCCCTCCGACGCGCAGTAGAGATAGATGTTTTGACCGATGAAGCCGGCGTCGACGGAGGCATAGAGCCGCCGCTCCTCGGGCGTGATATCCTGCAGGCGCTCACCGTGCGCCACGTAGATGAGATTGACCGGCGCCGTTGCGACAAAGTCCTGCAACCCGGTCAAGGCACGGACGTCGCCGGGCATATGCCGCACGAGTGAATGGCCCTTCGGGTCGTAGAGCCAGACGCCGTCGGCCATGGCGGCGTACACGTCAATCACCATCACGTGCCGCCAATAGGGAGCGGTCCGATCGCCGGTGGCCGGCCGATTGACGCCGAAGGCGGCCCAGAACAGGCCCGACAGGGCCTCCGGCGGCAGAGGCCGGTCGGCGTATTCGCGCGTCGAGCGGCGCAGCTGCAGCGCATGCATGAGCGGCTTTCCGCCTTCCAGCCGAGGCGGCGGCAACTGCTTCGTAGTGCCGTCCTGCGCCGCAGCGCCGGTCATGCCCGCAAGAACGGCAGCCGACAGCATGCCAACACCCGCTTCTCGCCTCGTCACCATGGCTTGATTCTCCGTCTTCGCCGTTGCGGCTGAGGGCTCCCGGCGGACGTCGATTGGACCGGCGGCCATGGACATTGTTTTTCAGCGAAGCACCGCAATGGCACTGATCTGCGTCAATGCTCCTTGCCGGCAGCGATGAGATTTTTTTACGCAATCACTTTTCTGCGGAGGCAGCGGTTTCTCGGGGGTTCCATGAAAGCACTGGTGGTCTACTACTCCCTGACTGGAAGGGCGCGCGCCCTCGCGCTGGCGCAGGAGCTGGGCGCCGACAGTGGTGAGATCCGGTGTGCGCGCTATCACCCAGGCTTCTGGGTCTACGTCAAAGGGAGCTATGACAGTGCGGCGGGACGCCTGCCGGCCATCGACAGCCCGGCGGGATCGCCGTCAGACTACGACCTCGTCGTGCTTGCAGGGCCCATCTGGGCATCGCATGCGGCCCCTCCTCTGCGCGCCTACCTTCGAGCGCAGGTCGGAGGTTTCTCAAACGTGGCCTTCGCTCTGACGCACCGCGGCTCCCCGCCCGACAAGGCACTGCGCGAGTTGCAGATGTTGGCGGGAGTGGTACCGACAGCCACCCTTGTCGTGCGCGAGTCCGACATCGGGACGGGGGCGTTCAGGCGGGCTGTGGCCGCCTTCGTCGACGCGCTTCGGCCACAGGTCTCCCGCGGCGAGCTGCCGCGATCATCGGCCCTTGGGTAAGTGTCCCGCCAGCCGAGCCCCGCTGAGGCTATCCAGGCCGTCCACAGTCAGGGATGTTTCTGCTCCAGCACCGCCTTGAGGTGACCATTGAACAGCTCGGTCAGGCCTGCGTGATTGAGGTGGTCGGTATCGAAATAGAAGCGCGGATCATCCAGTACTCGCGCGAAGTCGTGGAAGGCGACCTGCTGGTTGGCAAGCAACTGCGACATTGCCGCATCGAACGCTGTCTCGTCGGGAAGCCGGTCGAGAAACTGGGAAGGCACCGGCATCTTGATTGCGACCACGCGGATATCGTGCTGCCGTGCGAGCACGATCAGTGCCTTGAACGCTTCGAGGTAGCGGGAACGGGCCGCAGGGTCGGGCGGCTGTGGATAGAGGTAGGCGATGCGACTGCGGGTTGCCGCCGCCGAAGGCCGGTACACACGCTCGAACTGCGCCTCGCCCTCCCAGATGTCGGGCTCGAACCGCTCGCGGTTGTTGATCTTGGAGAAACCGCTCGCGTAGTCGAGGAGCGCGCGTGGGTCGACATGCTCTTGGCGGCTATAGGCAAAGAGGCGCTGCGCAATGTCGGCATCCAGCGGCGTACGCCGCAGCAGCTTGGCGTCTGCAAAGCGCTCCTCGTTCCAGACCGGTGAATAGAATGCAAACGAGTCGATGACATAGAGGAGGTTCCTGGCCCGGTGTCGGCTCAGGAAGTGCTCGAGAACGAACCGGTTGTAAAGCGGGCCGGTGCCGGGCGAGGCGAGGTTGAGGATGCGCTGACCGGTCTCGCGCTCCATAAAGGCGTTGAAGTCCGCAAAGTCGAGCGGCATGGCGTGCGACGCGCCCAGGATCACCCAATCGACGGTCACCTCCTCGGCCGTTGCGATCTTGAACAACGCGTTGCTCTTGCCGGTGGCGTAAACCAGGCGCTCCGATGCGTAGAAGAGCCCCGCGTAGATGGCGAGCCCGATGGCGACGAACAGTAGAGCGGACCGTCTCATGATGGCGTGCTGCTCCGTCAGAACTGCATGTAGATGAACTCTTTCGCCTGCCAGCGCCCGAGGATGAGCAGGGCGAAGATCACCAGGTAGTAGATGCTCCACCGCAGCCAGATGGGCGCCCCAGCCAGACGCTTGGCGACCGGGCGGCGCTCGTCAGCGATCTCAACGATCAGCAGGAGACCAATCAGGCCGAAGCCCAGCACGTGCTCGATGGTGAACGGATAATACGGAATGAGCTTGGGCAGCTCCGAGAGATGCGCGCCGAGCTTCTGCAGGATCAGCAGCGCGTCGCCCACCGTCTTGGCTCGGAAGAACACCCACGCGACGGCGATCAGGTGGAACGTCAGCAGCACACGCAGCACATGGATCGGCGTGCTCTTGCCCACGCGCGGCATTGCTCGCGAGACGCGCTGCCAGAAGCCGCGCGTCGCAAGGCCAACCCATTGGTAGAGGCCGTTCAGCGCACCCCAGAGGAGAAAGCCCCAGCTCACCCCGTAGCCCAGGCCCGCGTGCCAGAGCCCGCTGACGAGAAAAACGATCATGACGTTGGCATAGCGGCGCACGGCGCGCATACGGCTGCCCCCCAGCGGGATGTAGAGGTAGTCGCGGAACCATTGGGCAAGCGAGATGTGCCAGCGCTGGCCCCAGAACTCGGCGGTGGTGAGCGACAGATAGGGCCTGCGGAAGTTGTCGAGGAGGCTGAGGCCGAAGAGGAGGGAGATGCCGATGGCAATGTCGGTGTAGCCCGAGAAGTCGCAATAGATCTGGAAAGCGAAGAAATAGACGCTCATCAGAAGCTCCATCGGCGCCGCAAAGGCGGCGATGGCGAAGTTGCGGTCGACGAGCGGCGCCAGGTTGTCGGCGATCACCACCTTCTTGAACAGGCCCCAGCCGATCAGCTGCAGTGCCAGCACCACCCGGTCGGGCTCGGCGCGCAGCCCATTCCATACCTGCGGCAGGAATGCCGTAGCCCGCTCGATCGGCCCGGCCAGGATCTTGGGGAAAAAGGCAAGGTAGAGTGCCACCTGGCCGGCGCCGGCCTCGTCTGGGAGCCGCCGCAGATAGGCATCAACCAGGTAGCTTGCAGCGGAGAAGGCGTAGAACGAGTAGCCGGCAGGCGCGGTCGTGCCAATACGCGGCAGCGCAATGGCAGGCAGGCCGGCGATTCCCGAGAGCAACCGCTCGATCTCGCCTGCTGCGAAATCATAGAACTTGAGCGCCAGCAGAGACCCCAGCACCAGGACCAGCCCTGCAGTCAGCCACGCCGTGCGCCCCCTTCCCTCGCCCGCCATGGCGTGGCCGCAGGCCCAGACGAGGGCCGTCACGGCGCCGAGATAGATCAGGTTTGCGGGATGCCACAGGCCATAGAACAGATAGCTCGCCAGCAGCAGCCACACCCACCTGAACCGGACCGGCAGCTCCCAGAACACCAGGAGCGCCAGGGGCAGGAACGCAAAGAACTCGAGCGAGGTGAACAGCATGCCCGCATCCCCCGACTTCCGGGATCCTTTCCGTACGACAGATCAGTAGGTGGCGCCGCCAGCGCGCAAATCTTCCGGCACCTGATCGATCGGAATACCGGCGTTGCGGACGAGGTAGCGTGCCAGCGCGTCGCGCTCCTCCGGCGTCAGCTTGATCTGCACGTGGCTCGGCTTGTTCATGGTGCCCAGCCAGTGCTCGCGGGTGCGGTCCTGCGTCACCGTGACCGTAATGATGTGGCACGACTGGCAGTAATTGAGGGCCATGTCGCGCCCGTCGCGAGGCAACACGCGCTTTGCGCCGGTGCCCGCGGTCGCAGCCCGCACACGGTCGGCCGCCAGCGGCATGTTGGCCGCGAGGTAGTCGGCAAGGGTCATGAGCTCACGCTCGTCGAGGGCCCGCACGGCAGGGATCCTCTTGGCTCTTTCCTTGAGGTCGGTGACCCATTCCTCGCGGCTGTGTTTCGAGGTGACCAGCGCCTGCACGTCGGCGGCTGGCGGCTTGCTGTCCAGCACCTGCGCCAAGAGGGTGCGTCCGCCCGATGGGATAAAGTCGAAGATCGGATCATACTCCTGCGCCCAAGCGGGCGAGACCAGCATGGCGCCGAGCGCACCGAGCATGGCGAGCACGGCAAGGCGAAGGATGCGCATAACCTTTGTACCTTCTTCAGAAACGCAGATCGGCCGGGACGTCCTCGGTTCGCATCGGCATGTTGATGGCCGAGTAGGTGGCGAACTCGCGGCGCTCCTGCGGGGTCAATTTCAGTTCGCGATGGAACGGCGACTGGAACATGTTGATCCAAGCCTGCACCTCGCGTGCCTGGGTGAGATGGCTCGTGAACAGCGAATGGCAGAACTGGCACTCGTTCCAGGCGAGCTCGCGGCCGTCGCGCGGCAATGCCGCCCCCAGCTCGTCAGGCCTGGACGCCTTGGCCGCCACGCCGCCCGCATCGGGCACCGGCATGTTGACGGCAAGATAGGCTGCCAGCGTCTTGAGCTCGCGCTCGCTCAGGCCTTTGGTGCGGGACGCCATGGCGTCGCGCCATTCCGCCTCGGTGCGGCGCGCCTCGACGATGGCGCGCAGCTCGGAGCTCTTGGGCTCGTGCCCCAGAGCCTCGATCAGCAAAGTCTTGCCGCCCTTCGGCATGAAGCCGAAGTCGAGCTGCTGCCCAAACGCAAGACCGGCGAACAGGCCGGCTGTGGCGAGCGCAAGAAGGACCTTGTTTGACGGCGCCGCGCTCACGGCGTCCTCCGCGCCGCCAGCCGGTCCTGGAAGGAGAAGACGGACGCCCGCAACTCGCGCCGCGCCTTCTCAGGAGGGAAACCGTCGCCTCGCATGAGGTCCAGCACCACCATCGTCTGGTCATCGTAGAACTGCTCATGACACGCGCCGCACACCAGCGCGGGCACGTCCTCTACGACGACCAAACGATCGTCGTGCCAGAAGGCGGAGCGTACCTTCGTGCTATGCACGTCGGAGCTGTTGCAGTGGGCGCAGCGAATGGCGCTGTCCTCGCTCATGGCTCACCTCGGGTGAAGCAGATTGCTCACAGGGCAGACACGGCACAGGCTTGCCTGCGCCCACACGTCAGCCGACCAGCTTCTTGGCAGCGCCGACGATGTGGTCGGCGTTCGGGCGCATCCACAGGAACATCTCCGGAGCGGCCGGCGGCGGAGCATCTGGGAAGGCGATGCGCTTGTAACGTGCGCCATCGACATTCTCGGCGACGCGGGCAATCACCTCGGCACCGGGACACAGCGTGTAGTAGGATTGGTCGAAGGTAAGCAGCCGCTTGGTCTTCTGCACCGACTTGACCAGGGTATCCGTATCGATCGGCTTGAGGCTGCGCAGGTCGATGGCCTCGACCTTCATGCCTGCCTTCTGCAGGGCTTCCGTCGCCTTGAGCACGTCAGGCATGCCGGCGCCCGATCCTACGATGGTAATGTCGCTGCCCGTCGAGCGGATGGCAGCCTTATCAAGGGGTGTCTCGTACTGCTCGTCGGGGACTTCCTCGAGAAGGTCGCGCAGACCGGCGGCATAGAGATAGACGACTGGATCGGGCGACCGGAGCGCGGACACCATCATGCCCTTGGCGTCGGTGGGATTGGAAGGAACAACGGTCTTCACGCCTGCAATGTGCGCATAGGCGGTGTCGAGCTCATAGTCGGAGTGCTGGCCCCCGAAGCCGGGCGTCTGCCCTGTCATTTCCATGATGAAGACGACGGGCATCTTCGCCTTGCCGCCGGTCATGGAACGCAGCTTGCCGGCGTGGTTCTGGATCAGCTGGAAGGGCATGCCGATGCCCTGGTAGGGGATGTAGGTCGCAGCGCGCGTGCCGGCGAGGCCGGCGCCCAGCACGCATGCGCACATCCAGTTCTCATCGATCCCGGTGTTGACCACGCGCTTGCGCCCGAACTCGCGTTCGAGATTGATCACGGGCCGTCCCGGCGTCGACGCCACCGGGGGCGTCAGCTCGAAAATCCAGATCATGTCCTTGTCTTGCTTCATTTCATGCCGAACGGCCTCGAGGACCGAGTACATGAAGCTCTTGCGCGCCATCGTCCGTCTCCCACCGATTCCTTTACACTGTGATGTCGTGTAGATTCCGCCGAGAGCGCCGGGCCTACCCGAACTGCCGGGCGGCGACGCTGCCTTCGACGAAGACGTTCTTGAGGCCGTCCTCGGGCTTGGCGAACGGCTGCTTGTCGGCCCAGGCGAACGCCTCGATCATCTCCTGCTTGGCCGCGGCCTCAATGGCGTCGGCCTTGGCGCGGTCGAGCACCTTCCAGCCGATGAGAGCGCTGCGAGAGAGGTCCACGGGATCGCGGGCCATCCACGCCCGCACCTCCCGTTCCGGCCGAAACGAGGTGATGGCGAGGGGATCGTAGCCGAAGGCCCCGAGCTCGCCAGGCTTGGCGCCGGGCGCCCCCCAGTGATTGTAGTAGCGGTAGGTCTTGGCCTCGATCAGCGTGGGTCCATCGCCGGCGCGCGCCCGATCGACCGCCTCCTTCGCCGCGTTGTAGACCTGCAGCACGTCCTGCCCATCCACCACCACGCTCGGAATCCCGTACGGCCTGGCGGCCTCCGCGATGTCCTTCATTGGGCAGGAATAGGAATAATGTGCATACTGGTGATAGAGGTTGTTCTCGATCACGTAGATGAACGGCAGCTTGAGCAACGCCGCATTGTTGAGTGCGCTATGGAAGTGAGGCGTCGCATAGGTGCCGTCGCCGCCGAAGTTCACCGCGACCTGCTTGCTGCCGCGCGCGCGGAAGGCGAAGGCGGAGCCAGTGGCGATAATGATCCCCGGGCCGATCATGCCGTCGGCGCCTATGAACCCGACTGACGGGTCGGAGATGTGCATCTCGCCCCCGTAGCCACCGTTCAGGCCAGTGGCGCGGAAGTCGTATTCCGCCGCCATCTTCTTCACATCCACGCCCTTGGCGATGGCATGACCCGACGGCCGGTGCGTCGAGTAGACGAAATCCGCCTCTGCGAGGCCGCCGCTGTTGTTCAACGCGGCGCAGACGCCAGTGGCGACCGCCTCCTGACCGACATAGAAATGATTGTAGCCGCGGTAGCCCGGCTCGGTGAGCATCTTGTCCACGCACGTCCGCTCGAACCAGCGGATGCGCTGGATCATGGTGTACATGGCGATCAGCTTGTCGTTGGTCAGGTCCTTGGCCCAGAAGCCGATTTCGCCGTCCGCCCATGCCGCCTTGCTGGCGACGGAGATCGCTGCGCCGGCACCCGCGAGTGCGCGCAGGAACGTGCGGCGCGTGCTTGGCAATGCCGCCGTATCGCCGCCCTTGGGGCTGGGTTGCGGATGCTCGTTCTGCTCGGACATGGCGTTCGCTCCATTCGATATCGTGAGCCCAAAGGCGAAAGTCCGTGAAGACATGGTCAGCACAACTTAGAGCGCCGTCCGCTACGCTCTTTGATCCAGGTCAACGCTCATCTTTGCCGCATTCGGATTGATCAGCCACGTGTGCAACGCCCTTGACTGAGGGCGAAGGGGGAGTGCCACGAGTAATTCAGCTATGAGAATTTGGCTGATAATCTTGATGAGCCTGGCCGCAGGCGGGCTGGTCATGCTTGGTGGAGTGACGACCGTCCGCACCAGCGAACAACCGCTGCTCATCAAAGCGCACAAGTCGCGAGGCGTGACCTGTGCGCGATGCCACGGGGAAACTCCTGCCCACACCGTGCCTGCCAGCCAGGTCTGCACGGCCTGCCACGGCGATCAGCCCGCGCTCGCGCGGCTCACCGCCAAGGCCGATCCCAATCCGCACGCGTCGCCGCACCTTTCTCAAGGGGCCACACAGGTCTGCTCGGACTGCCACCACATCCACAGGCCATCCGAGGTTTCGTGCAGCGATTGCCATCGCAGTTTCAAGTTCAACGTAAAATGAACCGCTCGAGGAGGACATCATGCGTCGATGCGTCAAAGCGGATCGGATCACCAGACGGACGCTCCTGGCGGGGCTCGGCGCCGGCGCCACGGCGCTTACTCCAGCACATGCCGCGTTGCTGCCGCCCGGTCGGCGAACGGAGAAGTATGATGTGATCGTGATCGGCACGGGCATGGCCGGCACAGCCGCGGCACTGCAGGCAAAACTCGATGGCGGCAATGTCGTGGTGCTGGAAAAAATGCCGGAGCAGAGAAACAGCGGAAACTCGCGCCTCGCAGCGGGCTATTTCGCTGTGCCGAGCGCAGACACGCCCGAGGCCAGGCAGAACTATTTGGAAGACCTCGTCCAGAAGAGCCAGGGGCGCGGCAACGCTGCGATCTACCGCCTGCTCGCGGATAACGTACTCGCCGATGTCGCCTGGATGCAGGAGCACGGCGTACAGCTGTCTGCAACCGTACCGCAAGCGCCGTACCGGCTCAGCGTTGCCATCGCGGCTCCCGGCGCGTACGTCGGCATGCCGTCCCTTCTTGGGACGCTGCGTCGCCGTTTCACTGATCTCGGCGGCAAGATCGCCTACGAGACGAAGGCCAAGCAGCTCATCATGGATGACCGCGGACGCGTGGCCGGTGTCAGGGCCGTTGCGCCTGACGGCGTCGTGGACTTCTCGGCAAACGCCGTCGTCATTGCTGCCGGCGGCTACGCGGCCAACAAACTCATCCTCGAGCAGTTCGTCGATCCCAATGCCGGCGCCATGATGGTGCGCGGTACGCCCTGGGCCACCGGCGACGGTCTTCTCATGGCGCAAGAGGCCGGTGCGGGCCTTGTCAACATGGCGGGCCTTACCTCGCTGCATGTCGCGGCCGTCAACCCCAACGAGACCGCCGCCGGCAACCCGTTCCAGGCCATGCCCTATTGCCTGGCGATCAATCGCGAGGGCAGGCGCTATGTCGACGAGTCGCTGGGGTACGTCGCCAACGGCAAGGCGACGCTTCGCCAGCCCCGACAGACAACGGCGCTGATCTTCGATGAGGAAATCCGCAAGCTGCCGGATGTAGCGACCTCGGTCGGCGTCTTCCAGCGCCTGCACCAGCCGATCGTGGAAGCGGCCTCGCTCGACGAGCTGGCGCGCAAGATAGAGGTTCCAGCGGCGCAGCTCGCCGAGACCGTCGCGTCGTTCAACGCCGCTGTGAAGGATGACCAGGCGACCGGCGCCAACCCGCCGAAAGCGGCGCTCGCGCGGCGTGTCGAGGCACCCAAGTTCTACGCTTTCTATCCGCTGGTGCCAGGCATCACGCTGAGTTTCGGGGGTTTAGCGATCGATGCCAGCGCTCGAGTGCTAGAGCCGGATGGTCGTGTGATACCGCGGCTCTATGCTGCCGGAGAAGGCGCCGGCGGGCTCTACTACGACGATTACATCGGCGGCAGCTCGCTCGCCAATTGCCTTGTGATGGGCCGCGTCGCGGGTCGCCTCGCGCAAAAGGAAAGCAGGCTCCGGTAACATAACTGGCCTCGCGTTCGGCCTTGATCGGGGTCAACGCCGTACTCGCGCTGTTTGCAGAAGATGACGTTTCGGTGCGAATGGAGTGCGCCATGCTGAGCCCGGCCGTCGGCTGCGTCCGAGCCAGACGTGATGATCAGGCTGAGGTGGTTGCCTTCTTGAGCGACCCCGTGTCCTATCCGTCAAAGCCGGATCGGATCGAGCGCTTCGAGACGCACGGCGCCCTGGTGTTTCTCGCGGGCTCAGAGGCCTGGAAGATCAAGCGCGCTGTACGTTTTCCCTACATGGACTTCTCAACGCTAAAGAAGCGCAAGGCGGTTTGCCTGCGGGAAGTGACAATCAATCGGCGATTCGCGCCCGAGATTTATCTCGGATGCACCCCTATCACACGTACACGCGACGGCCGGCTTGAATTCGCGGGCAACGGCGAGATCGTCGAGTGGGCCGTGCACATGCGGCGCTTCGATCAGGCGGCCCTATTGAGCCGTGTAGCGAAGCGGGGGCCAATCCCGCCTGCTCTAGCCCAGGAGCTCGCTGACGTCGTGTACGAAAGCCATCGCGCGGCGCAACCCGGAGCTCCCAAAGACCAAACTGAGCGCGTCGAGCGGCTCCTTGCCTCGGTTTACACGACCCTTGACGGCCTTGGAGGAATACTCGACGCAGGCACAGTGCAACGCTTTCGCGAGCGCGCCACAACCGAAACGCGCCACTGCGCCAGCCTTTTCGACGAGCGCGCATTGGCCGGTCTCGTGCGCCGCTGCCACGGCGATCTACACCTCAATAACATCGTGCTTTGGCACGGCCGCCCACGGTTATTCGATGCCGTCGAGTTCGACGACGACCTAGCCACCATCGACACTCTCTACGATCTCGCCTTTCTGCTGATGGACCTCGACCGCAACGGACAACGATTGGCGGCCAACCTCGTTCTCAATCGGTATCTCTGGCGTTCGAACGCACGGCTCGACCTTCGGGGCTTGCGGGCCCTGCCGCTGTTTCTCGGGCTGAGAGCGATGATTCGCGCCATGGTGACGGCGGAGCATGCCGAGCAGGAAGGCAGTGATGCCAATCTCGACAGTTCGCGGACGGCATGCGAGCTATTGAATGCAGCCATCTCCTATCTGACGCCGAGCAGGCCGCAGCTCGTTGCCATCGGCGGCCTTTCCGGTACTGGCAAATCGACGCTGGGGCGGGCGCTGGCCCCGGAGGTGGGGCCCGTGCCTGGTGCCGTCCACTTGCGGAGCGATCTGGAGCGCAAGCGCCTGCACGGGGTAGAGGAGACCACGCGCCTCGGTCTTGGCGCGTATACCCCAAAGGCAAATAGCAAGGTTTACGCCGCGCTGCGCAAGAAAGCACGCGATGTGCTGGCAGCCGGTCATGGCGTGGTTGTCGATGCGGTGTTCGCCAGGCCCGAGGAAAGGGCCGAAATCGAAGCGGTGGCCGTGAAGCTCGGGTGCGCCTTCCGAGGTCTCTGGCTCGAGGCGCCGCTCACCAAGCTTCTCGATCGGGTCGGCGCCCGCGTCGGCGACGCCTCGGACGCCACACCCGATGTGGTGCGTCAACAATTTAGGGGCGATAGGGGTCCTCTGACGACCAATTGGCTGTCGGTCGACGCAACCGGCGATGCCGCGGCCACACATGCTAAGGTGCGCAAAGTTCTCGCGCGGGTTCAGGAGGTTCTCTCGCCATGACGATCCGCAATCTCGACCAGCTTCTAGCGCCGAAATCAGTGGCGCTGATCGGCGCCAGCCGGAAGGAGGGCAGCGTCGGCCTGATCACAGCACGGAACCTCCTGCGCGGCGGCTTCGCCGGACCGGTTTGGCTCGTCAACCCGAAGTACACGGACATCGAGGGTCAACCCTGCTACCCATCTGTCGCCGCCCTGCCGGGTGTACCGCAGCTCGCCATCGTGGCAACACCCCCTCAAACCATCCCTGGCATCATCGCCGAACTTGGCAGTCGCGGGACGGGCTCCGCGGTCGTAATCACGGCGGGCGTTCGCGACGATCTCAAGCGTGCGATGCTCGAGGCGGCGCGTCCCTACTGTCTGCGCATCCAGGGCCCGAATTGCCTCGGATTGATGGTGCCGGGGCTGGGACTCAACGCGGGCTTCTCGCATCAGGCGCCGCTTGCGGGCGACCTCGCGTTCCTTTCGCAATCTGGCGCCCTTATCACCGCCATCGTCGACTGGGCGCGAGGACACGGCATCGGCTTCTCGCACATCGTCTCGCTCGGCGACATGGCTGACGCCGACTTCGGTGACTTTCTCGACTATCTCGCCGGCGATACCAAGAGCCGAGCCATCCTGCTCTACATGGAAGCGGTGACGAATGGGCGAAAGTTTCTCTCAGCGGCACGCCGGGCCTCCCGCAGTAAGCCCGTGATCGTCGTAAAGGCTGGCCGGGAGGCGACAGGCGCCAAGGCCGCCCTGTCGCATACGGGTGCGCTAGCCGGTGCCGATGTGGCTTACGGAGCCGCGTTCAGGCGTGCAGGGCTGCTGCGCGTACGCGAGTTGCATGATCTTTTCGACGCCGCAGAGATCCTGGCGCGGCATCCGCGGCTCGCTGGTGAGCGGCTGGCGATCCTCACCAATGGCGGCGGCGCCGGCGTGTTGGCTGCCGATCGTCTCGCCGAGCTCGACGGCCGCCTCGCCACCCTGTCGGGCCCGGCAATGACCGCGCTGGACGCGGTCCTGCCCCCGACCTGGTCGCGCGGCAACCCCGTCGACATCGTCGGCGATGCCGGCCCCGCCCGCTACACGCGTGCGCTCGATGTGCTGCTGGAGGATGCCGATTCCGACGCCGTATTGGTCATCAACTGCCCGACGGCGCTCGCTTCCAGTACGGCCGTGGCCGAGGAGGTGGTGGCTACGCTCGAGCGGCGCAACGCGGCCGGCAAAACGCCAAAACCGGCCCTGACGAGCTGGCTCGGCGATGAGGCGAGCCGCGACGCGCGCAACCTCTTTGCGGCCCGCGGCATCGCCACATTCGCCACGCCGGCTGATGCGATCGACGGCTTCATGCAGCTCGTCCGCTACGTCCGTGCGCAGGAAGAGCTCATGCGGACACCGCCCTCCATGCCGAAGCATCTCGATCTCAAGACCGAAGAGGCAGCCCGAACGATCACGGTCGCGCTGGCGGCCGGCCGTCCGATGCTCTCGGAAGTGGAAGCGAAGGCCCTGTTGGCGTGCTACGGCATCCCCGTCGTCCCGACTGAGGTCGCTTCCAGTCCTGCCGAGGTCGCCACGCTCGCCGCGCGCTGGATTGGCTCGCATGGTGCGTGTGTGGTGAAAATCCTCTCCGATGACATTACCCACAAATCTGACGTGGGGGGAGTGCGCCTTGGGCTGGAACGCGCCGAGGAGGCCCGGCAAGCCGCCCAGGACATGCAGGACCGCATCGCGCGCCTCATGCCGCAGGCGCGGGTCAAGGGTTTCACCGTGCAGCCGATGATCCGTCGGCCAAGAGCCACCGAGCTGATCGCAGGCATGTCGGTCGATCCGACTTTCGGGCCGCTCCTCACGTTCGGCGCCGGGGGCACCGCCGTCGAGGTGGTGCGCGATACCGCTCACGCCCTGCCGCCACTCGATCTCAAGCTGGCGAACGACCTGATGCGGCAGACGCGGGTGTGGCGGCTGTTGCAGGGCTACCGCGACCGCCCAGCAGCCGATGTCGCGGCGATCGCCGACGCGCTGGTGCGCCTCGGTTATCTCGTCGCACGCCACCCCGAAGTGCGCGAGGTCGACATCAATCCGTTGCTGGCCGACGAGACCGGCATTATCGCCCTCGACGCCCGCGTACGGGTCGAGGCGGCAGGCCATCCGCGCGTGCCGATGGCGATCCGACCCTACCC
>DATBKR010000009.1:0-7203 GCA_036555805.1 Hyphomicrobiaceae bacterium
GCGGCTGCGATAGAGATCGATGGCGATGCCCAGCGCCTGGCGCAGCTGGTCGACGTTCTGCGCGTCGCTGAACGCCGGGTCCTTGTCGAACCACTTGGCGGCGAGGCTCTCCGCGGCCACGCCGACGGCTGTGCGCCCGTCCTCCAGGGCAACGCTGGCACGGACGACGGCCTGCGTGCCCTCGGTGAGGGTGATGACGCCGAACCGGAACGGCAGCCGGAGCCTGAAGTCGCGCTCGAAGCACTCGACCGCCTCGAGCTTCACTCTTACCGCTGCGGCTGTACTGCTCACGAGCCGGGTCTCGCGGAATTGGCCTCGCGCATCAAGCTCGCCCACGGCCGACTGCAATGCCGACTTCGGGGCAGGCGATGCTGCTCGGGCAGTCTTGAGTAAATCCAGCACCGGAGGCAAGGCTTTGTCGCGGGCTTTATCCCGGGCCCCAGAGGCGCCGCTGCCCGGCCGGCCCCGTACCGCCGTCGGGAACCTGCGGCGGGGTGGGGCGGCCTGGTCGAGTGCCGAGGCGGGCAGCCATGTCGTTCGCGCAGTACACCATCGACGCTGGCGCGGTCTACAATCGGTACGCAAAAAAAACGCCCTAGGATCGAGCCATGATCGGGGCCGTGCGCCCGAGAAGCGCGGCGTCGGCCCGAGCATCGGGTTGCGCAATGGCGGTCTCGAGGAGACCGCATCGCCATAGTCGCGGCCTTCCGCGACATCAGGGAGGACGGAAACATGGGAGCCGAGACCAGCGTCAAGCCGAACGACACCGAGGGCACGGCCTACGGGCGGCCGCGGGCGACGCCCAACGCCCTGCTGACCCAGGTGGGGCCCGGCACGCCGTGCGGGGAATTCATGCGGCGCTACTGGCAACCGGTGCTGGCGTCGGAGAGCGTGACGACACGGCCGAAGGAAGTGCGCATCCTGGGCGAGGACCTGATCACATTCCGGGACCGCAAGGGGCGGCCGGGCCTGCTCTATCCCCGCTGCATGCACCGCGGCACCTCGCTGTTCTGGGGCAGGGTCGAGGACGAGGGCATCCGCTGCTGCTACCACGGCTGGCTGTTCGACGTGCAGGGCCATTGCCTGGAGCAGCCGTGCGAGCCCGACGGGGGGCTGCACCGCGACGTGGCACGGCAGCCCTGGTATCCGGCGCAGGAGCGCTACGGCCTCGTCTGGGCCTACATGGGACCTCCGGCCAAGCGGCCGATCCTGCCGCGCTGGGACGTGCTGGAGGACCTGCAGCCCGGGGAGGTCTACGTCGCCAACGACAAGAGCTGGGGCACCACGCGCGACGGCAGCATGCCCGTCACGCCCTACAGCTGGTTGCACATGAACGACAACATCATGGACCCGTTCCACGTCCAGGTGCTGCACACTACGTTCAGCAACGTGCAGTTCGTGGCGAGCTTCGCGGTCATGCCCAAGGTCGAGTTCGAGTACATCGACAACGGCGTGATCTACAAGGCTTACCGCAAGCTCGACGACGGGCGCGAGGTGGACCGGGTCTCCACCTACATGCTGCCCAGCATCATGTGCGTGCCGAACACGCAGCACGAGCACGGCAAGGGCAACTCGCTGGCGTTCGTCGTTCCGATCGACGATTCCCATTGCCGCATCATCGGCGTGCGCCGCACCGCGGACCCCGCCAATGCCTACGCGCCGTATCTCACCAACGGCAAGAAGTGGTGCGAGATGACCGTCGAGGAGCGGCAGGACTTTCCCAACGACTTCGAGGCCCAGGCCGGCCAGGGGCCGATCTCGCTGCACTCCGAGGAGCATCTGGCGACCAGCGACAAGGGCATCGCCATGCAGCGGCGCATGCTGACGCAGCAGATCAACCTGGTCGCCCAAGGCGGCGACCCCCTGGGTGTGATCTTCGACGAGGCGAAGGCGCTGGTGCGGGTGCCGTCGGGGAACTTCTATCGGAACCGAGTCTAGTGCCTCTGATGCTGGCATGCGAATGCCTGCTGGGCTGGTGCGGGGTACTTCGTGCCGGTGGGCGCGTGAGCATCGGTCTTGCGCGCGCTTTCGAGCCGTGCGACACGATGAGAAACCGCGTACCTGACGCAAAAAAAGACACGCCCGCGCTGCGCGTGCGGGCAGGGAGGAAAGCCATGAAGATCGGACCCCGCTCGCTGGGGCTGGCCGTGGCGGCCATGCTCTGCGCTTCCACCACGGCATTCGCCGACACCATCAAGGTCGGTCTCATCGCGCCCTTCTCCGGCCCGACCGCCGCGTTCGGGGCGGCCTGGAAGCAGGCGATCGACGCCTATCAGAAGCAGCACGGCGACTCGGCCGCCGGCCACAAGGTCGAGATCGTGATGCGCGACCTGCCGGGGCCGGACCCGCTCAAGGCCAAGGCGCTGGCCCAGGAGCTGGTGGTGAAGGAGGGCGTGCAGTACCTCGCCGGCCTCGCCTACAGCCCGAACGCGCTGGCGCTCGGCGCCTTTGCGAACCAGGCCCGCGTGCCGATCGTGATCTTCAACGCTGCCACCTCGGAGATCATCGACAAGTCGCCCTACTTTTTGCGGGTCTCCTACACGACGCCGCAGGTCTCGGCGCCGGAGGCGCTCTACGCAGCCAAGACGGGCCACAAGACGATCGTCACCATGGTCAGCGACTATGCACCGGGCTGGGACGCGGAGAAGACCTTCGTGCACACGTTCGAGAAGGCCGGGGGCACGGTCGCCGGCAAGATCCGCATGCCGCTGTCGACCACCGATTTCGGTCCCTATCTGCAGCGGGCGCGGGCGATGGGCCCCGACGCCATCCTAGGCTTCCTGCCGGGCGGCGGGCCCACCTTCGGCTTTCTCACCGCGTATAACAACAGTGGCCTGTCAGCCGCCAACGTGGCCTATCTCGGCCAGGGCGAAACCTCCGAACTCTACGTCAACAACTATGGCGACGTGGTGAAGGGCCTCGTCACGACGATGTTCTACTCTGCCGACCATCGGTCGAAGGAGAACGACGACTTCAAGAAGGCCCTCCATGACCTCTATCCGGATGCCGTCATCAGCAACCTCACGGTGTGCGGCTATGACGGCATCCATCTGATCTACAAGATGATCGAGGCGACCGGCGGCAAGAAGGACGCCGACAAGGCGGTCGCCGCCGCCAAGGGCCTCGCCTGGGAGAGCCCGCGCGGCCCGGTGCGCGTCGATCCCGAGACCCGCGACTGGATTCAGAACGTCTATGTCCGCCGGGTCGAGGCCGATGCCGCCGGCAAGTTCTACAACAAGGAGGTCATTGTCTTCCCGATGCAGCCCGACTACGGGCGCGCCTCGGTGCCGGTGCCGACGCTGGAGAGCATCCAGATCAAGACGCTGCCATAGCCTCGCAGGGAGCGGCGGCCATGCACATGCTGCTCTCGATCCTGGTGGACGGCGTCTCCTACGGGATGATCCTGTTTATCATCTCGATCGGGCTGTCGATCACCATGGGTCTGATGCGCGTCGTCAACATGGCCCATGGCGGCTTCGCCATGCTCGGCGGCTTCATCGCCGCCGCCGTCATGGCGTGGGCCGGTGCGCGCTTCGAGGCGGCGCTCGCCGCCGCGACCGTGGCGGTGGCACTCATCTCTGTGCCCATCGAGCGCCTCCTGATGCGCCAGGTCTACGGGCGTCACGTGCTCGACCAGGCGCTGCTCTCGATCGGCCTCATCTACATCGTCGTCGCCGGCGCCAATCTCCTGTTCGGGGCCTCGATCACCACCCTGCAGATCCCGCACTACCTGACGGGCTGGGTGGATATCGGCGGCCATACCGTCCCGAAGTACCGTCTCTTCGTCACCGTCGCCGGGCTGATCGTCGTCACGCTGCTGTGGCTCGCGATCGAGCGCACCTCGTTCGGCGTGCGCATCCGTGCTGCGGTCGACAACTCCGCGATCGCCCAGACCGTCGGCATCAACACCTCGCAGCTCTACGCCATCGCGTTCGCGGTGGGCGCTGCGCTGGCGGCGCTCGGCGGCATCATCGGCGCCCAGATCATGCCGATGGAGTCCACCTACGCGCTGAAGTATCTCGTGCTCATGCTGGCGGTCGTGACGGTCGGCGGCATGGGCACCGTTACCGGCACATTCGCCGCCGCGCTCCTGCTCGGCCTCGCCAACACCGCGGCGATCTACCTCGTGCCGAGCATGGCCTCGGTCGCCTTCTACCTCGCCATGTTCCTTGTCCTGACCCTGCGCCCGCAGGGGCTGTTCGGAAGGAGCGTGTGACGTGGTTGGCTTGAGTCTGGAGCACGCCGCGGCGGCAGCAGCGCGCCTGCGGCGGCCAGCGATCCCCTTGCTGCCGGAGATCGTCCTGGCCGCGCTCGGGATCGGAGCCTTCTTCGCCTTCCCGAACGACCTCGCCTTCCTGGCGCGCATTCTCATCACGGGCCTGTTCGTGCTGTCGCTGTCGCTCGTGCTGGGGCAGGCCGGCATCCCCACCCTCGGCCACTCCGCCAGCATGGGCACCGGCGCCTATGCTGCGGGGCTGTTCGCGATCCACCTGTCCCAGGACCCGCTGCTCGGCCTCCTGATCGGCGGGCTCGCCGGCGGGGCGATCGCGGCCGTGACCGGCGCGCTGCTTCTGCGCACGGCACACCTGACGTTCGTCATGCTGACGATCGCGGTGGCGCAGATCCTCTACGAGATCGCCAACCAGGCCGCCTGGCTCACCGGCGGCGACAATGGCCTGTCCGGCATCGGCGTCGATCCGATTCTCGGCGTGTTCGAGTTCGACCTCTACAGCCGCACGTCCTATCTCTATGCGCTGACGGTGCTCGTCGTCTCCTATTTCGTCCTGCGTACCATCGTAGACTCGCCGTTCGGCCTCACCAGCCGCGGCATCCATTCCGATCCCGATCGCATGCGCGCGCTCGGGTGCAACACCTACCGGCACCTCCTGATCGTCTTCACCATCGGCGGCCTGTTCGCCGGCCTGTCCGGCGCGCTGTCGGCCCAGGTGGCCCAAGTGGTCGGCCTGGCCAGTCTCAGCTTCGGCACCTCGGGCGACGCGCTGGTCATGCTGATCGTGGGCGGCAGCGCGCGCCTGCCCGGCGCGCTCGTCGGCACGGTGGTGTTCCTGATCGTCGAGCACGTCGCCGCCACCGTGAATCCCTATCATTGGCTGTTCATCATCGGCGGTCTGCTGATCGTCACCGTCCTGGTGCTGCCGGGCGGTCTCATCAGCGTGGTGGACTGGGTCGCAGCGCGCATGCCTTGGAGCGCGTTGGGGCGGGGCACGCGCCATGGCTGAGGTGCTGCAGCTCAAGGGGCTGTGCAAGAATTTCGGTGGCCTCGTGGTCGCCTCCGACGTGACCTTCGGCCTCGCACCGGGCGACCGGACCGCCCTGATCGGCCCGAACGGGGCGGGCAAGACCACGCTCGTCAACCTGATCAGCGGCGCGCTCCATCCGTCCTCCGGCGACATCACCCTCGACGGTCGCTCGCTGGTGCGCCTGCGGATGCCGGCGCGGGTGCAGGCCGGCGTGGTCCGCACCTTCCAGCTCAACCGCCTGTTCCGCGATCAGACGGTCGGCGACAACGTCCGCATCGCCGTGCTGCAGCAGAAGCGGCAGTCGCTGCGCATGTGGCAGCCGCGCGCCGATGCGATCGCCGTCGAGGCCGAAGTCGAGCGCATCCTGGAGGCCCTGCATCTCGATGCGCGCGAAAGCCGGCTGGTGCGGACGCTGGCCTACGGCGAGCAGCGCCTCTTGGAGATCGCGCTGGCCCTCGCGCTCGAGCCGCGCGTGCTCCTGCTCGACGAGCCCGCCGCCGGCGTCCCCCGCGGCGAGAGCGGCGTCATCATGGATGTGATCGCCGGCCTGCCGCCCGACCTCGCGGTGCTGCTGATCGAGCACGACATGGACCTCGTGTTCCGCTTCGCGCGGCGCATCGTGGTGCTCGCCTCCGGTGCCGTTCTCACCATCGGCGCGCCCGCAGAGGTGGCCGCCGACGAGCGCGTGAAGCAGCTCTATTTCGGGCGCGAGGGCCATGTCAGCCCGGTCAGCCATGGCAATCAGGTGAGCCATGCCGGCCGGCCGTATTGAGCTCGTCCTGGACGGCGTGAGCGCCGGCTACGCCGGCACGTCCGTGCTGGAGCGGGTGTCGTTCTCCGTGGGCGAGGGCGAGCGCGTCGGCCTGATCGGCCGCAACGGCGCCGGCAAGACCACCACGCTCGCCGCCATCATGGGCCTCGCCCAGCTGCTCAGCGGCCGGGTGCTGCTCAACGGCGCCGACATCGGCCGCCTGGCGACGTACAAGCGCGCCCGCGCCGGCCTCGGGTACGTGCCCCAGACCCGCGACGTGTTTCCTTCTCTGACGGTTGACGAGAACCTGCAGTCGGCCATGAACGGCGGCCAGGGGCCCGAAGCCATCGCGGCAGCCTATCGGCTGTTCCCGAAGCTCAGCGAGCGCCGCGGCAACGCCGGCGGCCAGCTGTCCGGGGGCGAGCAGCAGATGCTGTCGGTGGCCCGCGCGCTCGTGGCCCGTCCCAAGATCCTTCTGCTGGACGAGCCCTTGGAAGGCCTCGCGCCGCAGGTGCGCGAGGAGCTGATGGACGCCATCCGCCGCCTCGCCGATGAGACCGGGGTGGGCTGCGTGCTGGTCGAGCAGCATGTGGATATCGTGCTCGACTTCGCCACCAAGATCGTCGTGCTGGAGCGCGGTGTTCCCGTGTTCGTCGGCCCGACCGCGGACCTGCGCGCCCGGCCCGCCGTGCTCGACCGCGCCATCGGCCTCGACAAGGTGCCGGGCTAATTAGGCGGGGCGCTCGACGTGGCGTCGACGGGCTTTGGATCCTTGTTGCTCAACGGAGGGCCAGAGACAAGGATAGCGCCGCAGCGAGCAGAGCAAGGGCGCTCGTAAGTCCAATCTCGATGCGGGCGCTGCGTGCGGCGCTCGGCTCGGTGCTGTCGATCTCGCGGGTATTCCTCGCAAACCGAATGCCGCCCACAACGACGATGGCAATGCCGAGCAGGCTGAACGCCAGCCCCTCATAGGGGCGCAGCCGCGCCAGGGCCGCCGCAGCCGTATCGGTTGAGGGCCGGGGCGGCATTGCCTCCATCAACCCGGCGAGAAGGAAGTTCAGTTTTTCGACGACGATGCCGAAGGCGATAGCCGCCAGCCCGGTCCGCAACCAGGCCAGGAAGGTGCGCTCATTGGCGGCGTGATCACTGTAGTTCTTGATCGCCACGGATCGCCTCGATGCAACCGCACGA
>DATBKR010000010.1:0-12829 GCA_036555805.1 Hyphomicrobiaceae bacterium
CGCTCCCTGCTGCTCGCCTTCAGATGCCTGATGCTGGCGGTGGCGCCGGCCACGATCGCGGGGGCGAGCGAGGTGGTGAAAATGAAGCCCGGCGCGTAGCAGCGGATCGCGTCGCACAGGTCGCGCGTGCCCGCAATGTAGCCGCCCATGATGCCGAACCCCTTGGCCAGCGTGCCGTTGACGATATCGATGCGGTGCATGACGCCCTGCTGCTCCGCGAGGCCGCCGCCGCGGGGACCGTAGAGGCCGACAGCATGCACCTCGTCGAGGTAGGTGAGCGCGCCGTACTTGTAGGCGAGGTCGCAGATCGCGCCGATCGGCGCCATCAGCCCGTCCATGGAATAGACGGACTCGAAAGCGACGATCTTGGGTCTATCGCGCCCGACGCGTTTCAGCTTCGCTTCGAGGTCGGCCAGGTCGTTGTTGCGCCAGATCGCCTTCTCGCTGCCGCCGTTGCGGATGCCGGCGATCATGGAGGCGTGGTTATTGGCATCGGAGAAGATCACGAGGCCGGGCAGCAGCCTGCTCAGCGTCGTCAGTGTCGTGTCGTTGGCCACGTAGGCGGACGTGAAGAGGAGCGCCGCCTCCTTGCCGTGCAGGTCGGCGAGCTCCGCCTCAAGCTCGACGTGGTAATGTGTGGTGCCGGAGATGTTGCGGGTGCCGCCCGAGCCGGCGCCGGCCAGATCGAGGGCCTCGTGCATGGCCGCGAGCACGGCGGGGTGCTGGCCCATGCCGAGGTAGTCGTTGGAGCACCACACGGTGATGGGGCGGCTTGCGCCGCCCCGAAAGTGCCGCGCGGCCGGAAACCGCCCGCGATCGCGCCTGATGTCGGCGAAGATGCGGTAGCGGCCTTCGTCCTTCAGGGCCTGCAGGGATCGCGCGAAAAGCTCGGCACAATCCATTGATGGCGATGCAGCGCTTGCGGCATGCCCCATGGGACGCCTCCTGGTGTCGACCAACTGGGAAGACGATCGGTACTGCTGCTCGAGGCGTCCCAGGGACTGGACAAGCGACCAGAAATGCTTCAGCGGCTCTTATTGGCTGCGACGTAGCCGGCGGTGACCTCGCCTTTGTGGGCAGCGAAGGCAGCCAGGACTTCGCCCTTCTCCCGCTTCGGGACCTTGAAGTGGTCCAGAGTCCGTCCGAGTTCTGCTGCCACCTCATCGAATTCGGCGGGTGAAATCCGCAGGTTGCGGTGGGCCTCCTCAAGGCCGAGCGGCGTGGCGCCGGGCCTGGTGGCCGTGTACTGGAAGGGCCCGCCGGAAATATTGCAGACCCACAGCGTGCGCATGAACTTGAGGCCGGGCAGCCTTCCCAGGCTCTTGGTGTGCCATTCCCGCAGCTGCGGATTCTTGGACTTCTGGCCCACGATGGGGTTCTTCACGATGGCATCGCTGAAGTGATCGACCACCGCGGCGATGGCGAAGACGCCGCCAAGCCGCTCGTACAGACTTTTCTGGGGTGCGGAGTCCTTAGTCTGCGCGTGCGCGGCGTCCGTGCCCAGCAGGGCGCCCACGGGGGCGACGGCCAGGGTCAGCCCTGCAACCGCACTTCGTCTCGTGATCAAAGTCGAAACAGCCTGTGCCACGGTCAGCTCCTGAGTCCTGTTTGACAGACTTGTTGGATGGGCTGTCGGAGCGAAAGGTTCCCGAGTAATCGTGCAGTGCAATCACCGGCGCCAGGTGAAGAGGGAGGACATGGCGTAGTTCCACACGGCGCCCACGACGATGCCGCAGATGCCGGACACCCACCAGTCGTAGTCCTGCACGAACAGGAAGTCGGCGATGCCGACGTTGGCCACGGCGCCCACGGAGCAGACCGCATAGAAGGTGAGGAGGCCGAGCAGCACCGGGCCGACGCCTCTCAGCCGCTTGTCGCGGTAGGTGAGGGCGTTGTTGAGGAAGAAGTTGCCGCCGATGGCAACGACGGTGGCGGCGATCTGGGCACGCAGGAACGGCATGCCGAGGTGGTAGGCCGCTGCCAGCACGGCCATGTGCAGGGCGACGCCGACGGAGCCGACCGCGGTGAACATCAGGAAGCGCACCGGCACCCAGCGGCCGACCAGCTTGTCGAGCAGCAGTGTCAGGTAGTCGAGCACCACCAGACTGTCGAGCTTGCTCTCGCCGTGCTGGCGCAGGCCGAACACGTACGGCACCTCCTTGATGCGCACCGAGGCGGGCGAGGAGGCGAGGACGTCGAGCAGGATCTTGTAGCCCTCCTGCGAGAGCCGTCGCACGGCGGCGTCGAACACCGTGCGCTTGAGCATGAAGAAGCCGCTCATGGGGTCGGTCACGTCGCGGCCCCTGAGCACCAGCCGCGACAGCTCCGTGGCCACCGCGCTGATGGTGCGGCGGCCCGTGCTCCAGCCGCCGAGGCCGCCCTCGGCGAGGTAGCGCGAACCGATCACGACATCGGCGTCGTCCTTGCGCAGGATGTCCAGCATCGAACCGAGCAGCCGCTCGTCGTGCTGCAGGTCGGCATCCATGACGGCGATGCAGGGCGCGAAATTCGTCTGGATGCCCTCAACCACGGCCGAAGCGAGCCCGCGCCGGCCGAGGCGGCGCACGCTGCGCACGCGCCGGTCCGCGCAGCAGACCTCCTCCAGCACCCGGACCGTGCCGTCGGTGGAATCGTCGTCGACGAACACGATCTCCCAGCGCACGCCGTCCAGCGTCCGCTCCAGCTTCTGCAGGAGCGGGACGATGTTGTCGCGCTCGTTGAAGGTGGGGATGACGACGACGAGTTCCGGGGCGGCGGATTGGCTGAAGGTCTCAAGGCGCACCCCAGGCCGGGCTGTCGTCGTCAATGTGGTCCCCCGTGGCAGTTGCGAACGCGAGGGGCGATCGCCGCCCACGTCCCGGCAGATCTAATTAGCCCATGGCGCCGATGGAGGACACCGCCCGTTGTGGATTGAAGACTTGCCGGGCCGCGGCGTCTGCGCATCAGGCAGACTGCTGTTGGCGTAGTCAGGCGGCGAATCCGTGGCCGCAACGTGCAAGGAAGGCTGGAGCTTGAGTGGATGGCAGTCGGATGTCGGACGTCGGGCGTCGCAATAAGTTTCCCGACGCCGAAGCCCGACACCCGGCAACCGAATCTGGTTTTCTTGTTGGATTTCCTCTTGTCTTGTTCTTGTTATGTTCTATAATTGGCGGTTCATCCTCAAGGCTACAAAGAGCTCTCGGACTTGCAATGGGTTGCGTCTCCAACAGCGCCGGTGTCAACCCACCTCGGAAGGTGGCGCGGAAAGAGCGCCTTGCGGCTCTCAGGGAGGCCCTGGAAAGGCAGCAAGCCGCCCCAGCTTCCGGGAGGTCGGGACGCGATCCAGCCGTCGTAGGCCTTTCCCTGGGCTCTGTCGTGGGTCGCCATGGCTGGGGCGATTGCGGTCTGCCGGCGGACCTCGCGCACGGCGCTCTCAACGAGGTTGTAGCAGCCCATGGCGACCGGCCTGCGGCCTTCGGCTTCCTGTTTGCCCTGGCGGCCCTGGCCCTCGGGGCGGAGCCGGAGACGGGGACGGGGCCCGCCGTCTTCGTTGCGGCCCGGCGCACGCTCACCGAGTTCGGGGTGCCCTACGGCCACGGGCTTGTCCAGTTCGGTCTCGATGTGGACAGGCTGATCCTGGTCGAGGCCGAGACCGACAAGGATGCCCTGTGGGCGCTCGAGGAGACGCTGCGGTCGGAGGCGCGGCCGGCCGTGGTGGCCGGCGCCCTCGCGGGCGGGCTCGACCTCACGTCGAGCCGGCGGCTCAACTTGGCGGCGGCTCCGCGGTGCACCGCGCTGGTCCTGCTGACGGGCGCCCTGACCGGCACCACGAGCGCCGAGGCCGCCGGCACCAGCGCCGCGGCCACGCGCTGGCGCATCGCCGCGGCCCCGGCCGCCCGCGACCGGTTCGGCGCGCTCGCCGCGCCGCGCTGGCACGCCGCGCTGGAGCGCTGCCGCATGGACAGCTCCACGGGCAGCCGTATGGGACGCAGCATGAGCCGCCCCGGTGCATGGGTAATCGAGTGGGACCATGGCACGCATCGTTTCCGTGTGGTTGAAGGCTTGGCCGATCGCCCGCCTGTTGCGGGCACAGGCCTGCGCCGGGCCGTCTGACGCATTCGGTCACCAGATCGACCCTGATCGCCCGCTGGTGCTGGTCGCCCCCGGCAAGGGCGGCCCGCGCATCGTCGCCTTGAACCGCACCGCGCAGCAGGTCGGGCTCGCGGTTGGGGATCTCCTCTCCAATGCCCGCTCAAAGGTGCTCGGCCTGCAGGCGCACGATGCGGATCCGGCGGCAGACGCCGCGGCCCTCCACCGGTTGGCGCTGTGGGCCATGCGCTACGCGCCCATTGTCGCTCCTTGGGCCGCGCCCTGGGGCGAGGCCAGCGGCGCCGACGGCCTGTTCATCGACATCACCGGCGCGGCACATCTGTTCGGCGGCGAGGCGCGGCTGCTCGCCGATCTCGACCGGCGCCTGCGCGGCTTCGGCCTGGTCCCGCGGCTCGCCATCGCCGGCACGCCCGGCGCGGCCTGGGCGTTGGCGCGTCATGGGGACCCGGTGGGCAGCACGGCCGGCCTGATCCTCGCCCCCGGCGCGGAAGCCGACGCGCTGCGGCCCTTGCCGCTTGCCGCCCTGCGCCTGCCCGAGGCCACGCTGTCGCTGTTGCGGCGCCTGGGGTTGCGCCGCATCGGCGACGTGATGGATGCGCCGCGCGCGCCGCTCGCCGCCCGCTTCGAGGCCCTGCTCCTGCGCCTCGACCAGGCGCTGGGGCTGGCGCCCGAGCCACTGGTGCCCGCCGTGCCCCCGCCGGTCTACCGGGCTCAGGCCATGTTCGTGGAGCCGATCGTGAGCCGCGAGCACGTGCTGGAGGCCGCCACGCGGCTCCTCGACAGCCTCGCGGCCGATCTCGCGCGCGATGCCGTTGGCGCGCGCGTCCTGCGCCTCATGCTGTTTCAGGTCGATGGCCGGGTGCAGGCGGTGGAGATCGGCCTCGCCGTATCCAGCCGCGACGCCCGGCACATCGCGCGGCTCATCGCGCTGCGGCTGGAGCGCGTGGCCGATAGCCTCGATGCCGACTTCGGCTTCGAGGCTGCGGCCGTGCACGTGCTCGTGGCCGAGCCGCTGACGGACCATCAGCCCGGACTGACCATGGGCGAGGCGCTCGCCCCTCCCGACGCCCTGGCCCAGCTCATCGACCGCCTGCAGCAGCGCCTGGGGCCCGCCGCCGTGCGCCAGCTCCGCCCGCACCGGAGCCACCTCCCCGAGCGCGCGGTTGTAGGCGGGGTCAGACCCCTCGCGTCAGACCTGAGTCCATCTCTCAAGCGAGATGGCGAGGGGTCTGACCCCGTTTCCGCAAGCGGGGAGAGGGAATCCGCGCAGCGCTTGTGGCGAGGGTCGACTCCAGCGGCACCCCGCCCCCTCCTCCTGCTGCCCCGGCCGGAGCCCGCCGAGGTGGTGGCGCTCATCCCGGAAGGGCCGCCGCGGCAATTCCGCTGGCGCGGCGTGCGCCATCAGGTAGCCCATGCGCAAGGCCCCGAGCGCATCGCCCCGGAATGGTGGCGCCTTGAGACGGGGTCAGACCCCTCGCTTCTGTCTCTGGGTGGAAGCTCGGCGGCGGAGACGAGGGGTCTGACCCCGTTCCCGGCGGAGCGCGACTACTACGTGGTCGAAGACAGCGCCGGCCGCCGCTTCTGGCTCTACCGCGCCGGCCGCTACGGCCACGACGCGGCACCCCCGCAATGGTTCATCCAGGGGTTATTCGGATGAATACAATCGTAGGTTGGGTCAAGCGAAGCGCAGACCCAACACCTGTAAGGTTCAGCGTACCAACGTTGGGTCTTCGCTTCGCTCGACCCAACCTACGGCGGAGGCGGCCATGACAGCCTTCGCCGAGCTTATCGCGGCCACCAATTTCTCGTTCCTGCGCGGGGCCTCGCATGCGCACGAGATGGTGGGGCAAGCGGCGGAGCTGGGGCTCGCCGCCATCGGCATCGCCGACCGCAATACGCTGGCCGGGGTGGTGCGGGCCTTCGAAGCCGCCAAGGAGCACAAGATCCGCCTCATCGTCGGAGCGCGCCTTGCCACTACCGACGGCTTCGAGGCGGTGTGCTATCCCACCGACCGCGCCGCCTACGGCCGGCTGTGCCGGCTGCTGACGGCCGGCAACCGCCGCGCCGTCAAGGGCCAGTGCCACTTCAGCTTCGAGGAGCAGCTGACCGCCAGCGAGGGGCAGATCCTCATTGCCATCCCGCCGCGCGTTCTCTCCCCGGCCTTCATCGAGCGCCTGAGTACGCTCAGCGCCACCGCGCGTGGCCGCACCTATCTTGCCGCCCCATTCACCTATCGGGGCGACGAACTCCGCCGGCTTGGCGAGCTCAACGAGCTGGCCGCGCAGACCCGCGCGCCCCTCGTTGCCACCACCGACGCGCTCTACCACCGCCCCGTCCGCCGGCCGCTCGCCGACGTGCTCGTCTCAATCCGCGAGAAGTGCACCATCGCCGAGGCCGGCTACCGCCTGGAGGCCAATGCCGAGCGCCACCTGAAGCCCGGCGCGGAGATGGCGCGCCTGTTCGCGGCCTGCCCGCAGGCCGTCGTCCGCACGCTGGAGATCGTGGAGCGTGTCCGCTTCTCGCTCGACGAGCTGCGCTACGAATACCCCGAGGAGCCGGTGCCGACCGGCAAGACGCCGCAGGCGCATCTCGAGGATCTCACCTGGCAGCATGCCGCGGGGCGTTTCCCCGACGGCATCCCCGAGAACGTTAGCGCCGTCCTCGCCAAGGAACTGGCCCTGATTGCCCGCCTCGACTACGCGCGCTACTTCCTCACCGTCTACGACGTTGTGCGCTTCGCCCGCCACGAGGCCACGCCGCCGATCCTGTGCCAGGGCCGCGGCTCGGCCGCCAACAGCGCGGTGTGCTACTGCCTCGGCATCACCTCGGTCGATCCCACCCGGATCGACCTCCTGTTCGAGCGCTTCATCTCCGCCGACCGCGGCGAGCCGCCCGACATCGACGTGGACTTCGAGCACGAGCGGCGCGAGGAGGTGATCCAGTATCTCTATCGCCGCTACGGCCGCGAGCGCGCCGCCATCTGCGCCACCGTCATCCATTACCGCTCGCGCATGGCGATCCGCGAGGTGGGCAAGGCGCTGGGCCTCGGGGAGGACGTGACGGCGGCGCTGGCCGGCCTCGTCTGGGGCATCGGCGACGACGATTTCCCCGAAGGGCGGGTGCGCGAGGCGGGCCTCGACCCGGCCAACCCGTCGATCCGCCGGGCGGTGGGCCTCGCACGCCAGCTGATGGGCTTCCCGCGCCATCTCTCCCAGCACGTCGGCGGCTTCGTGCTCACGCGCGAGCGCCTTGATGAGACGGCGCCGATCCACAATGGGGCCCAAAACGGTTCTGGGCCGGACCGCACCTTCCTGGAGTGGGACAAGGACGACATCGACGCGCTTGGCATGCTCAAGGTGGACGTGCTGGCCCTCGGCATGCTCACCGCCATCCGCAAGAGCTTCGATCTGATCGCGCGGCACTTCGGCCGGGCCTTAACGCTGGCCACCGTGCCTGCCGAGGATGCCGGCGTCTACGAGATGCTGTCGCGCGCCGATTCCGTCGGCGTGTTCCAGGTCGAATCGCGGGCGCAGATGTCGATGCTGCCGCGCCTCAAGCCGCGCGAGTTCTACGACCTCGTCATCGAGGTAGCGATCGTGCGGCCCGGCCCCATCCAGGGCGACATGGTGCACCCCTACCTGCGCCGGCGCAGCGGAGCCGAGCCCGTCAGCTACCCCTCCGCGGCCCTGGAGAGGGTGCTCAGCAAGACGCTGGGCGTGCCGCTGTTCCAGGAGCAGGCAATGCAGATCGCGATTCGTGCGGCGGGCTTCCCGCCCGAAGAGGCCGACAAGCTGCGCCGCGCCATGGCCACCTTCCGCCACACCGGCACCATCCATCTGTTCCGGGAGAAGTTCATCGCCGGCATGGTGGCCAACGGCTACGACCGCGAGTTCGCCGAACGCTGCTTCGGTCAGATCGAGGGCTTCGGCGAATACGGCTTCCCCGAGAGCCACGCGGCGAGCTTCGCGCTGCTGGTCTATGTGTCCTCCTGGATCAAGCGCTACTACCCGGAGGCGTTCTGCGCCGCCCTCCTCAACAGCCAGCCCATGGGCTTCTACGCCCCCGCGCAGCTGGTGCGCGACGCCCGCGAGCACGGCGTAACCGTGCTCCACCCCGATGTGAACCGCAGCGCGTGGGATTGTACGCTGGAAACTTCCTCCTCGCTTTGTGCAAGCGTTCCCTCCCCCCTTGTGGGGGAGGGACAGGGTGGGGGGGATTGCAGAACATCTGAAGTCGGGGTTCCCCCCACCCCTAACCCCTCCCCACAAGGGGGAGGGGAATCCGCGCGGCGTTTGTGTCAACCTTGTGCCCTGCGTCTCGGGCTGCGGCTCATCGACGGTTTGGCGGAGGAGGCGGGCAGGAAGATCGTCGCGGCACGCGGGGCGGGCTACGCCAGCGTCGGCGCGGTGTGGCTGAGGAGCGGGGCGCCGGTGAGCGTGCTCGAACGCCTCGCCGATGCGGATGCTTTCCGCTCCACCGGGCTCGACCGGCGTGCCGCGCTGTGGACCGTGAGGGGGCTCGACGGCGGGGCGCTGCACGCGGGCGCCAAGCGGGCCACCGCCGCCGCATCGCCAATCGCGGCTTGGCCGCGCGGCGCCGACCTGTTCGACGAGCGGCCCGTCGCTCTGCCGCAGACCACGCTCGGCGAGCACGTGGTGGCGGATTATGCGGCGCTGGGTCTCTCCCTCAAGGCGCACCCGGTGGCCTTCTTCCGCGACGAGCTCGCCGCCCGCGGCATCCTCACCAGCGCCCGGCACCGGGACGAGGGTCTTGCCGGGCGGCGCGTCACGGTGGCGGGCCTGGTGCTGGTGCGCCAGCGGCCCGGCACCGCCAAGGGCGTGATCTTCCTGACGCTGGAGGACGAGACCGGCATCGTCAACGTGGTGGTCTGGCCGAAGGTGTTCGAGGCGAACCGCCGCGTGCTGATGACGGCGCAGTTCCTGGCCGTGCGCGGCAAGATCCAGCGCGAGGGCCTCGTCATCCATGTCGTCGCCGAGGAGCTGATCGACCTCACCTCCGAGCTCAAGCGCCTGGGCGACGGCACCGCCGTCATGCCGAAACCCTCCAAGGACCACCGCGAGGGAGGCGGCTCCTGGCGCCCGCCCTGGACGCCCAAGAGCCGCGATTTTCACTGAGCCGCACGCTTCCAGGCGCCCCGCAGTTCATATCCAACTTGACATAAATGCCCAGAATGATATGTACGGGAGGATCATCCGATGGCATGGGAGATTGCAGCACACGCTGCAGCTGAAAAGGAGCTCGATGAGCAGCCGGCAGACATACGCGCCAAGCTCGATCGTCTCGTATCTCTCATAAAAACGTTCGGTCTGGAGCGAATACCTGCGAAATATGCTCAACATCTTCAGGGTGAGCTGTGGGAATTCCGGCTCATTGGTAAGGACGGCATCGCACGCGCGCTATATGTCACCAGGCATGGTCAGCGCATTGTCATCGTAAGAGCCTTCACCAAGAAGACGCAAAAGACGCCTCGCAGAGAAATCAAGATCGCTTTGCAGCGAGCAAAGGACATTCCGTGACCAAGACTGCAGAGAAGCGACCCCGCAAGGCGCGTACAATCCCCTACGAGAAGATTCGCGCGAAGTGGCTCAAGGACCCCGCTTTCATCAAGGCACATGCCGAGCTGGACGACGAGTTCGCGCTCGTCGAAGAGCTGATCCGTGCCCGCATGAAAGCCGGCCTCACCCAGGCCGAGGTCGCCGAGCGCATGCAGAGCACGCAGCCCGCCGTGGCCAGGCTCGAAAGCGCCGGTCGCATCCCCTCCACGCGCACGCTGCAGCGCTACGCCAGGGCCACCGGCCATCGCCTCCGGATCAAGCTTGTGCCGGCGTAAGTCTGCCGATCAGATCAAACCGAAAGAAGCCGACGCGAGGCGGCTTCCCGGTCAACGAGCGTCCTCAATGATCATGGCGGCGCCCTTTTCGGCGATCATCATGGTGGGCGCGTTGGTGTTGCCGGAGGTGATCTCCGGCATCACCGAGGCGTCGATGACACGCAAGCCTCCCACCCCGATGAGCCGCAGGCGCTCGTCCACCACGGCCGTGGCGTCGGTGGGGCGTCCCATCTTGCAGGTGCCCACGGGGTGGAACACCGTGTTGCCCACCTGGGCAGCCGCCGCCAGCAAGCTCGCGTCGTCGTCCGCGCCGGTGTCGCCCGGCGAGAACTCCTGCGGGTTGTAGCGCCGCATGCACGGCTGGCGCATGATGTTGCGCGTGACCCGGATGCCGTTGGCGGCGACGCTCCGGTCGCGCCCCGTTGCCAGGTAGTTGGGCCGGATGGCGGGCGCCGCCGCCGGGTCGGGCGACTTCAGGCGGACATCGCCGCGGCTGGTGGGGCGGCAGTCGTAGAAACTCAGGGTGACGCCGGGCTTCTTGTCGGGCACCTGCGTGGCGGTGTCGGTGCGGGTGTAGGGCACGACCACGTAGGCGATGTCGGCGCGGTCTGCGTCCGGCGAGGAGCGGGTGAAGATGCCGAGCTGCGAGGGCGCCATGGTGAGCGCCCCGCGCCGGAAAAGCGTGTACTCAACCGCCATCAGCGCTCGGTGCAGGGGCGAGTGGTAGCGCTCGTTGAACGTGGTGAGGCCCTCCACCGTGAAGCGCAGCGGCACCTGCAGGTGATCGTGCAGATTGGCGCCGACACCGGGCTTGTCGACCCGGACCTCGATGCCCTGCTCGCTGAGGTGCGCGCCGGGGCCGATTCCCGACAGCATGAGGAGCTGCGGCGATCCTATCGAGCCTCCCGACAGAATCACCTCGCGCCGCGCGTCGGCCGTGCAGCGCGTGCCGTCGACGCGATATTCGACCCCCACGGCCCGGCCGCCCTCCAGCCGGATGCGCTCCGCCAGCACGCCGGTCTCCAGCGTCAGGTTGGGCCGGGCGAGCGCCGGGCGCAGGAATGCCTTGGCGGACTGGAAGCGCACGCCGCGCCGCTGGTTGACGTGCAACGGCCCCACGCCCTCGATGTCGCCGCGGTTGAAGTCCGGCGTCGGCCGGATGCCGGCCTCGACGGCGGCGCGCTTCACCGCATCGAGCACGGGCCAGCCCACCCTCGGCGGATCGACGCGCAGCTCGCCGCCGGCGCCGTGCGCCTCGTCGGCGCCGGCGAAGAAGTCCTCGTGCGCCTTGAAGCAGGGCAGCACGTCGTCCCAGCCCCACCCGGTGAGGCCGAGCTGGCGCCACTGGTCGAAGTCGGCGGCGTCCCCGCGCATGTAGATCATGCCGTTGATGGCCGAGGAGCCACCCACCACCTTGCCGCGCGGATAGGGGATGCTGCGGCCGGCCAGCGCCGGCTCGACCTCGGTGCGGTAGCACCAGTCGGCGCGCGGGCTGAGGATGGAGAAGACATAGCCGATGGGGATGTGGAACCAGATCCAGTCGTCCTGCCCGCCCGCCTCCAGCAGCAGCACGCGCGTCTTGCGGTCCGCCGACAGCCGGTTGGCGAGGAGGCACCCCGCCGATCCGGCACCGACGATGACGTAGTCGTAGGTGATGGGGTCCATCTCCCTCTCCCCGCGCCAACACCGACCTCTCCGCCTGCTCCATCAGCGCGGGGAGAGGGCCGGGGTGAGGGGCAGGGGCAAACTCCGAGCGCAGAGTCTCTGGCTGCCCCTCACCCTAACCCTCTCCCCATGCCTGAAGAGGGCATGGGGAGAGGGGACTTTACAGCTTCTCCGGGTCGAGCTTGGAGTAGACCTCGCGCCAGAGCGCCTCGGTGAGCTTGTCGGGGTCGCGGCCGATGTCCTTGGACAGCTTCTGCCACTTCTCGACGTTGCGGGCGTGGGCGTCGAGGATGGCCTCCGGGTCTTTCACGCCGAAGCCCTTGGCGACGCTCACGTTGCGCTCCCGCTCGCCAGCCTTGTACCTGGCCATCAGCTCGTCGAAGTCCTTACCCACCGCCATCTTCTGCACGCCCATCTTTTCCACCGCGTACTTGTAGGACTCCTCGTTCCTGACGATGAAGTTGCCGATCGAGTGCACGGCGGCAATGCGCGCCGCGGCCTTCAGATGGATCACCTTCTGCTCGTGGGTGAGCTTGTGGAAGGTGTCGCGGCGCATCAGGAAGGCGACCACGGGCGACAGCACGCCCAGCGGGTAATCGACCACGTACTTGGCGAACTCGCCGAAGCTGTAGGTCTTGAGCCACTCCGGCACTCCGTAGGTGCAGTCGATGCCCCCGCGCTGCAGAATGCTCACCGTGTCGGGCAGGGTCGCGCTGACCGGAGTGCCGCCGGCGAGCTTGACGAGGTCCACCGCCGCGCCGGTCGCCCGGATGCGCTTGCCCTTGAGGTCCTCTACCGACTTCACCGGCTTGACGCACATGAAGACGGAGGCGGCGCCAGGATAGGGGCTGAGCGGAATGGCGTTGAGCGCCTTGTATTCCTCCAGACACGACGGGCAGTTGAGCAGCAGCGTCTCGCTGCCCGCGCCGGCGGCGGCGACCACGTCGTCGCCGGGGATCACCGTGCTGTAGATCATGGCGTTCGACGGCAGCAGGTTCGGCACGTAGGTGGGGATGGCAAGCCCGCCCTGCATCAGGTCGTCTTTCACAGCCGAGAACGTGGCCTTGCAGTCGGCGATCTGCGCCCCGGCGATGGATTTCCACTTGATGGCGCCCTTGGTCTCCTCCTCGATCACCTTGAAGCCGGCCGGCAGGGCGTTGGTGGTGAGATAGTCGGTGGCCGGGACGCACGAGCCGTAGATGAGTTCCGCGGCGCCGGCCTGCG
>DATBKR010000011.1:0-15348 GCA_036555805.1 Hyphomicrobiaceae bacterium
GGCGGCGGGCGCTTCGGCACGGCGGCCGGGCTGGCGCACGCCATCGCCGAGGTCTGGGGGCGGGATGTGGACCGGCGCATGGCGGTCTTCACCGGCGGTGAGCCGCTGCTGCAACTCGGCGCTGCGCTGCTCGCGGCGGTGCGTGCGCAGGGCTTCAGGGTGGCGGTCGAGACCAACGGCACCATCGAGGCCCCGGCCGGCATCGACTGGCTGTGCGTGAGCCCGAAGGCCGGAGCGCCCCTCAGGCAGGTGCGCGGGCAGGAGCTGAAGCTCGTGTACCCGCAGGAGGGGGTGTCGCCGGAGCTGTTCGAGGGCCTCGAGTTCGATCACTTCTTCCTGCAGCCCATGGACGGCCCGCAGCGGGTGCGCAACACCGCCCTGGCGGTCGCCTACTGCCTCGCTCACCCGCGCTGGCGCGTCAGCCTCCAGACCCACAAGCTGATGGGGATCCCATGACCGAGGCTCACATTGGCAGAACCTACCGCTTCGAGGCCGCGCACCACCTCCCGCTCGTTGCGGAGGGACACAAGTGCAGGAACATGCACGGCCACAGCTACCGCGTGGACGTGGTGGTGAAGGGGCCGCTTGACCGGCGCGGGTTCGTGGCGGACTTCGCCGAGATCGACGCCCAGGTGCTTCCCCTGCTTGGAAAACTCGATCACCGGGTGCTCAACGATGTCGAGGGCCTGGAGAACCCGACGGCCGAGCTGATCGCGGCGTGGCTGCTGAAGCGCCTGCCCGCGTGCGAGAGCGTACGCGTATGGGAGACCGAGGACTGCTGGGCGGAAAGGCGCCGCTGAGAGCATCGGGCGCACGAAGGAGCGGGCGCCTCCGGAAGGCAGAGGCGCCCGCTGCATCCCGAAGGATGCTACCCCGCTGCACGTCCAGGACGTGCTCCACCACAACGCCCGCCCCCGCTCCCGGTTCCGCCCGCATAACGCCTTTTGGCCGGACAGTGCCCGTCCGGGAACGGATCGGAACGCGGAGGGCCGTTGGCTGCCACCCCGTAGGTTGCCAGTCCTGACGGATCGCTGCTCGGGCGCACTGTGGCGCCGGCTAATCCGCGCGAGCGACGGTCAGGTCGTCGTACCAGAGGGTGCCGGAGACCAGCTGCTCGGAGGGCATGCGGGCGTCGAGGACGAGGCGCAGCTGCTGCGCCCGGCAGCCGGAGTCGGCGACGGTGAACGAAAATGCCACGTCCTTCCACTGCGGCGCGGCGCCGATGGCCATGGGACTCTGCCCCAGTGCCGCACCGGTGCCGCCCGCGCAGGCGATACGCCACACCAGCCCGCGCGGGCCGGTGAGCTCGCCGCGGTATTTGCCTCTCAATTGGTAGGCACCGGGCGCCAGCAGCAGCATCTGCGTCACGCCGCCGAGCTCCACGCGGCCGGGGCCCAGCTCGATGCGGAGGGCGTGCCCGCCGGCCGCGTCCGGGCGCGCTGCGATATCGACGGTCGTCCCGGTTCCGGCGTCGATCAGCCAGTCGAACGGCAGGCCGGACGGAGAAAGCTCGAAGCTGCCGTTGAACAGGAAACCCGCGCCGGCCAGCTGCTCGCGCGGCAGGAACTGCAGCCAGGTGTAGTAGGCAAGCTCGTAGAACTTGTGCTCGATCAGCAGCCCGGCGTAGTCACGGATGTCCGCGAGGCCGGGCGGGTTCGCCGTCTCCTTGAGGGCGAGCAGCACCTTGAGGGGCGTGCGGGCGTCCGAGACCGCCCGCGGCAGGCCGGAAAGGAAGGCGTGGCGCCACGGCGGATTGCGGGCCAACAGCTTGTGCAACTCGCCCGCGGCGTCCGGGTTCTCGGCCATGCGGCCCAGCACTGGCAGCACGAGCGGCAGGGCGCGCGTGCGCGTTCTGAGGAGAGCGTCGGCGAAGTAGAGGCCCGACGCGTAGTCCTTCTTCTCGTAGCTGTCCTGCAGAAGCCAGGACACCGCCGCGGTCTCCTGGATCGAGTGGCGGGCAGCGCGCCGCAGGTAGCCGGCGGCGCGCTCGTCGTCGCCTGTCGCATGGGCCAGCTGGCCGAGGATACGCAACGCGCGCGCACTGACAGGGTCGGCGCCGAGTGCCGTCTCCGCCCAGGCGCGGGCCTGATCGGTGCCGGCGCGGGGCCCTGCCGGGCCGTTGGCTGCATCCACCTGCCGCTCGGCGAGGTTGAGGAGGGCCTCGGGGTCGCCGGGGCGCAGCCACAGGGCGGCTTCCGGCGCGGTGCGCGCGAGACAGGCCACAAGCGTGCGCGAGACCACCAGCCACGCCAGGACGAGGCCCAGGACCGCGAGGCCGATGACCCGGAACGGATGAAGGCGCGTCGACACGGCCAAGTCCTCAGGCCTCAAGGTCTGCGCTTGCCCAACAGGAAGAAGGCGAGCGCGCGGGGCAGCCGGCTCTTGTGCCGCACGCCGGCCGCGGTGGAGCGGCGCGCTCGCCGAAATCGCGCCGGCGGCTCGCGCTCGCCCGGAGCCGTGGGCGGATTGCGCTGACTGTCGTAGGCGGCCCGGCGTTCCGGGGTCTTGAGGTCGTTCCAGGCGGCGGCGATGCGGGCGGCGTAGATGGAGGGGTCGCCCTGGCGGGCGATGTCCGGGTGCAGCCACTTCATGAGCAGGGCCATGTTCTGCCGCAGGTCGCTGCCGGCGGCCCCAGGGCCCGCCCCCAGCACGCGATAGCTGTCGGCACCGGCAGACAGCAGGATCTGCTCGATGAAGAAGCCGGCGGCCTCCCTGACCACCTCGGGCGTCCGGCCCGTTGCCTGCCCCGCGGCGCTCACGGTTTCCGGATCGCCGGCGGCGACACGCAGGAGCCGGGGGAGACCTTCGGGGAGCGGCTGGGCTCGCACAACGCGGACGCGCCAGGGCACGTAGTGGAGGTCGAGCGCAAGCCGCAGTGCCGCCCAGTGGTCCATGGCCCGCTCACGTGTTCGCCCGCGGGTTGGCCGAGGGATACTCCGGACCGCCCGGCAGCTGGGGAGCGGCTGCTGCCGCCGCGGCGATGGGGTGCTGCCGGTGGCCGCCGTAGCCATACCCGTACCCATAGCCGTAGCCATATCCGTAGCCGGCCATTTTCGGGTCGTACTTGGTGAGCACCGTGCCGATAACGTTGGCGCGCGCATAGCGCAGGCGCCCCAGCGCGGCGCGGACCATGCCGGAGCGCACCTGGCCCGCGCCCACCACCATCACCGACGCCGACGCCGCGCTGGACAGCAGCGGCGCATCGGCCAGGCCCACCACCGGCGGTCCGTCCAGCACGATGAGGTCGAAGACCTCGAGCCCCGTGGACAGCAACGAGTAGATCCGCGACCCCGCAAGAAGGTCGGCGGCATTGGCGGTTACCGCGCCCGCCGACATGAAGGCAAGGTTGGGGTGGGCGGTGGCCTGGAACGTCTCGGGCGGATTGCAGCGGCCGGCCAGATAATCCCCGAGCCCCACAGCGTTGCGTCGGCGCAGCTTGGCGTGGAGTGAGGGGTTGCGCAGATCGGCATCGACGAGCAGCACCCTGCGCCCCATGGTCGCGAAGTGCCGGGCCACGGCCAGCGACGTGAGCGACTTGCCCTCCGACGCCCCGCCGCTGGTGACGAACAGCGTGCGCGGCAGCCCGCTCTCGGTGGAGAACTGCAGCGACGCGCACAGCGACCGATAGGCTTCCGAGATGCCGGAGCGCGGGTCCCCGAACTCGGCCTCGACGGCCTTGGTGCCGCCCACCTTGGGGATGATGCCCAGCGTCGGCAGCCCGGTGATGCGCTCCACCTCCGCGGGCGACACGACCCTGTCGTCCAGGCGCTCGATGACGTAGCCGGCAAGCACGCCGACGCCGAGGCCGGCCAGCAGGGCCAGCAGGAGATTGCGCGAGAGCTGCGGAGAGGACGGCAGGCTGGGCAGCTCGGCCTTGTCGACGACGAAGATGTTGTTGGCGCTGGCGCCGCTCGAAACATCGACCTCCTTGGAGCGCTGGAGCAGGCTGTCGTAGAGCGAGCGGTTGGTGTCGGCCACGCGTTTCAGGCTGTTGTACTGAATGCTGCGCTTCTGCAGATCGAGCACCTCCTCCCGCAGGGTCTCGATGCGCTTCTTCATCTCGTTCTCTTGGCTCAGGGAGGACTCGTAGGCCGCCTTGAGGGTGCCCTTGACGATCTTCACCTCGGCCGCCAGCTGGCGATCGATCTCCTTGATCTTGTTGTCGAGCTGGACCATCGCCGGATAGCCCGGCTTGAACATCTCGAGCTTCTCCTGGTATTCGGTGGCGAGCGCGTTGCGCCGCCCCCGCAGTCCGTCGATGACGCCGTTGGAGAGAATCTGCGGAAGGTTGATGGCGTTGGTGGATTCCACCTGCTTCCAGAGTTGCTCGCTCTTGATGCGCTCCGAGACGAGCGTGCCGAGGGTGGCGTTGGCGCTCGCGAGATTGTTCTCGGCGATCGACGACTTCTCCTGGACGATGACGATCTGCTCCTTCTGGGCGAAGTCCAGGAGCGCCCGCTCGGATTCCTCCAGGTGCAGCCTGGCCTGCTTGATCTGGTCCTCCAGAAAGGTCTTGGCGGAGGAGTTGGCCTCGAACCGCTTGTCCAGGTTGGAGGCAATGAAGGCGTCGGCGAATGCGGTGGCGATCCTCTGGGCGCGCGCCGGGTCGGGGTCCGTGTAGGTGACATCGACCAGGCGCGATCCGCTGAGCGCGGTGACCTGCCGGTTGGCGAGCAGCACGCCCGCAGCGGCCCGCCACAGGGCGGCCTTCTCGGGCGGCTGCCGGCTTTCAGTCTGCGGCGACGAGCCGAGCGCCAGCAGCCCTCGGAACACCGCCCGGAACGAGAACTCGCGCGGCTTGAGGAAGTCGGGGTCGCTGCCGAGGTTCAGCGCCGAAGCCACGCGCTCGGCCGTGGCGCGGCTGCGCAGCAGCTCTTGCTGCGTGCGGAAGAACTCGGCGTCGGAGCCCTCGACCGGGATGACGCTGCCGCCGTCCATTATCTTGGCGACGTTGCGGTCGATCTGCACGCGCACCGTTGCCGTGTAGAGCGGCGTGGCCATCAGCGTCGCCAGCATGCCCAGCGCCACGAACGCGGCGGTGACGGCGAGGATGAGCCATTTGCGGCGCTTGAGCACGCGCCAGAACTCGAACAGCAGAAGGGCAAGCTCGCCCGGTGCGCCCGCCGGCTCCTCGTGCGCCACCATCTGGCCGTAAGGACGCAGCACGTCCGGCGGAGTGCCGGCCGATGGAACGAGATTGGCGGTACGGCTCGCTGGAAAAGGGGGGCCCTTGCTGTCGTTCATCGTGCGACCCGGGACGTACCCTTACAGCAGCGCAAAAACCGTGGCGATGGGGAGAGACCTCAGGATCACGTCGAACGTCGCCTTGGTGGCGGAGGTCGGAGCGACGACCACGTCGCCCGACTGGATCGCCGGGTCGCCGCTCTGGCCGCTGCGGATCTGGCCCATGTCGAAGCGGGCCGCCATGCGCTTGCCCTCGACCTGCCGGAACACGACGACTGTGGTGTCCGACTGGGAATCGAGTCCCTCGGCGGTGGCGATCACCTGCAGGAGCGTGGTCTTGCCGCGGATCGGATAGACGCCCGGCTTGCGGACGGCGCCCTCCACGGTTACGCGCTGGCTGTTGTATTCCTTGACGAGCACGGTCACCTGCGGCGACCGCAGATACTTCGCGCCGAGCTTGCGTGCGAGATCGCGCTCCATTTCCTGGGCGGTCTTGCCGGCGGCCTGGACCTCGCCGACGAGCGGCAGGTTCACGGTGCCGACCTCCGATACCTGCGCGGTGCGCGCCAACTCGCCAACCTTGAACACGGAGAATTCGATCACGTCGAGCGGGCCGATCTTGTAGCCGTTGCTGCCGGGCGTGGCCGCCGACGTGAGCTTTTCGGCCGCACGGGCCGCAGGCTTGGTGTCGGTAGCGCGGGCGGTCAGTCCGGAGGGCCGCTCGCCGGCGGCGGGGGGCGGGTCGAGGGCGGTGAAGTCGTTGCTGAGCGTCGGTCCGCAGCCGGTCAGGACGAGCGCGCACCATGCCACGGCGACCAGGGCAGCGGCGGGCGCAGCCGTCAACCGAGCCCCGCTGCTTTCGCATCGAGCCTGAACGTGTCGCCGCATTGGCTCCCCCTACGGGTCTTCAACCCCTGGCTACGGCAAGCGGCACCCGGCCTGTGAGCCTCGAGGCACTATAGACAGTCACCCCGCAATCACAAGTGCTTGCTGGCGTGATGGGCCGACCTCCGTGAGCCAGTGTGCCGGCGGGGTGTGGGCAGCACTTCGGCGACGCGGCCGGCTGGGCTGCAGCGCGTGGCAGTTTGGCAACGGCCACGGCCGATCCTGTCAGGACACGTCGCCTCCCATTGGCGCAGGAAAATGGGAGGGGCTAGACTCTCGGCCAGCTGGGGGTGAGGCCACTCCGTGCTCGCTGTCTTCACGCTGCGGCGCCTCCGATGAGGCGTGGCCAATGCGGAAGGTGCGGCCTGCATGGCTGGCCGATAAACTGGTGAGGAAGGTCCGTGCGGATCGCATCGGTCTCACTCGCGCTCGGTGTGGCGTTGTCGTTCGGCGGGATCGCGCGCGCGGCAACGGTGAACGCCCTGCAGGGGCAGGTGCTGGTCAACACCGGCCAGGGCTATCGCCTCGTGGACGGCTCCATCCAGTTGGAGGCTGGCGCGACGGTCGTAGCCAACCCCGGCGCGGTCGCGCAGGTCGTCTACGGGGGCGGCTGTGCGGTAACGGTGCAACCGGGCTCCGTCTATCAGATCGCCGGGGGCACCCCGTGCGGGAACGCCCAGTCGGCGCCGTCGGGCGCGGTGGCCGATGCCGGCGGAGCCTCGGCGGCAGGATCGCAGTCCGGCGGGAATGGAACTCTGTGGGCGGTCGGCGGGGCGGCGCTGGTCGCGGGTGGGGCCGGCGCCTATCTCATCGCTCAGTCGCTGAGCCCGTGAGCTGAGCCCGTGACAGGCATCGCGATCGGCTGGGAATGTGCCGACTGACCGTTTGTTCTTCGCGTGCGTGGCGGTCCTGGTGGCCTGCCTGCTGCTGGGCGGCGGCACCAGGGCGGGCTTCCTGTCCGATGCTGTTCTCCAGCTTGCCGCCATCCCGCTTCTGCTGATGGCGATGGGGCGCCTGGCCGATCCCGGCAGCCGGAGGAACGCCCGCTGGCCACTGATGTTCTGCCTGGCGCTGGTCCTTGTGCCGGCGCTGCAGCTGGTGCCGCTGCCGCCGGGTATGTGGACGGCGCTGCCCAACCGGGCGGAGCTGGCGGACACCTTGCGGCTCCTCGGTCCCGACCTCCCCTGGATGCCCGTGAGCGTGTCACCGCGGGCGACGTGGCTCAGCCTGCTGTCGCTCCTGCCGCCCCTCGCCGTGTTCCTCGGCACGCTCCTCCTCAGCTACCGCCGGCGCCGGGCGCTAAGCCTCGTCCTGCTGGCCGTGGGCCTCGTCAGCGTCTTCCTCGGGCTGCTGCAGGTTGCGGAAGGCCCCGCCAGCAGCCTGCGCTTCTTCGAGGTCACCAACCCCAGCGAGGCCGTCGGCTTCTTCGCCAACAGGAACCACTTCGCGGCATCTCTCTGCGCGCTGACGATGTTCGCCGCCGCCTGGGCGGTGGAGGCCGCCGCGCCCCCAGCTCCCCTGGCGCCGGAGCGGGGCCCGTTCGAGACGCGCCGCATCGTGCCCGTGGTGGCGGGCTTCACGGTGCTCGTGATCGTGGTGGCCGCCCAGGCGATCGCGCGCTCGCGGGCGGGGCTCGGCCTCACCATCGTGGCGCTGCTGGGTGGGATCGGGCTGGCGCTCTGCGACCGGCGCAACGCCGCCGCCGGCGTCACGCCGAGCCGGCTGCTCATCGCGGCCACGGCCCTGGCTGTGGTGTTCGCGGCCCAGTTCACCCTCTACCGCTTGTTGGAGAGGTTTGAAGACGATCCGCTCAAGGACAGCCGGGTGACGCTGGCGCGCGTGACCTCCGAGGCGGCCCGGCTCTACATGCCGCTCGGCTCCGGCGTGGGCACGTTCGTGCCGGTGTACGCCATGCACGAGCGGCCCGAGGATGCGCCGCTCGACGCCTACGCCAACCGCGCCCACGACGATGTCCTCGAACTGTGGCTGGAGGGGGGCGTGGCGGGCCTCGGCCTGGGGGCGGCGTTCCTGATGTGGCTGCTGGTCCGTTCGCTGCAGGTGTGGCGCCGAACGGCGTCCGGGCGGGAAATCGATCTGTCGCTCATGCGTGCGGCAACCGTCCTCATAGCGCTCATCGTCGCCCATTCCCTCGTGGACTATCCGCTTCGGACTGGTGCGATGATGGCCATCGTGGCGTTTGCCTGTGGCCTTCTCATCGCGCCGCCGCCGGGCGAGGACAGTCACGAAGCGATTGCCGACCGGCGCCGAGGTGTCGTTGCAACGCCACAGAAAGGTCCGGCCAAGGTGCGTCGGCCGGCCGATGCGCCTATTTCGCAACACCCCTCGGAGCGTTGGGGCAGCGACATTGAGTGGCCCGAGGAATGGCGCTAGCATCCGGCGCCCGATAGGTGGCGGCCGTCGATGCGGTCGGGAAGCGGGGCCGGTTGGGGCATCAGTGGGTTCTTTCCGGGCCGGAATAGCCGTCGCAACCCCCTAGCGTCCTGTTGGCCATGCGTCATCGGTTAGTCCTGAGCGTGATCGATTTGAGCCTGATCGGGCTCGCCACGCTGTTCGCCCAACTGTTACGCGACAGTTTCGACACCAGGCCCGAACAGATCCTGGCGCTGCTGCCGTACCTGGGCCTCAGCCTCGCCAGCGCCATACCGGCGCTGGGGGCATTCAGGCTGAACCAGAGCATCTGGCGGCTCAGCGGCATGGCGGACTACCTGAGCGCGCTCGGCGCCGCGGTGCTGATCGTGGCCTCGGCCGTGGGCCTCGGTTTCCTGGTCAACCGCCTCGACGGCGTGGCGCGATCGCTGCCCATCATCCAGGCCCACCTCATCGCGTTCGGCCTGGTGGGGGTGCGGGTGGCGGCCCGCCTGCGCCACTTCGGGCGCGGCAAGGCGGCGACGCTGGCGCTCGCCTCCGCCGAGGGACCGGAGAACATCCTGGTCGTCGGCATCAATGTGATTACGGAGCTTTACCTGCGCTCGGTGGCCGAGTTCTCGGGCGGGCGCGTGCGCGTGATGGGGCTCCTTGCCAGCCGCGAGAACCAGACCGGCCGGCTCGTCCACCGCCACCGCGTCCTCGGCAGCCCGGAGCAGATCGCCCGCATCCTGGGCGACCTGCAGGTGCACGGCGTGCCCATCGCGCGCGTGGTGGTGACGCTGCCGGTGGAGGACCTCTCGCTGGAAGCGCGCACGGCACTGCACGAGGCCGAGGAGCGCTCCGGCATCCGGGTAGAGTTCTTCGCCGAGCACATCCGCTCCGGCGAGAGCCGCAAGCCGGCAGGTGCGGTTGCGCCTTCCGGGCCGCCCGAGCAGTCCAGCGGCGCGCCCGCGCGAGGCGGCCTGCAGCAGGCCATGGCGCGACGGCCCTACTGGCGCGTAAAGCGGGTGCTGGACGTGGCCGTTGCCGCCTGCGCCATCGTGTTCCTGGCGCCGCTGCTGCTCGTGATGGGGCTCTTCGCCATCGTCGAGTTCGGGCCGCCGGCGTTCTTCTGGCAGCAGCGGCCGGGCGTCGGCGGGCGGCCTTTCCGGCTTTACAAGATCCGCACCATGGGAAGGCCGTTTGCGCCCGACGGCCGCCGCATGGCCGACGTCGACCGCCTCTCCGTCATCGGACGTTTCCTGCGACGCTTCCATTTGGACGAGCTGCCGCAGCTCTTCAACGTGCTGATCGGGGAGATGTCGCTGATCGGTCCGCGCCCGCTGCTCCTCGCCGATCACGCGCCGGGGTTCGACGAGCGCCTGGCGGTGCGGCCAGGCATGACCGGCTGGGCGCAGATCAAGGGCGGCCGGTGCCTCTCTGCCCAGGACAAGGCCGCGCTCGACGTGTGGTACCTCAGGAATGCCGGCCTCGGGGTCGACCTGCAGATCCTCATGGGCACGCTGCGCGTGATCCTGCTCGGCGAGCGCGAGGCGGACGCGGAGGCTATCCGGCAGGCGTGGGGCGAATTGCAGCGCGAGGCGGGAGACGGCGCTTGGCGCGTAGCCCCAGCGCCGCGCTGGGCGGAGGCGCGGTCCTCGGCGTAGCCGGTTGAAGAGGCGCTACCATGCGTGTTCAGTACGCCTGTCATCCCGGAATTGCGCGAAGCGCAATATCCGGGACCCAGGCCCAAGGGTCACAGCGCAGAGCTCGTAACCCTGGGGACCGGGTCTCGCGCTATCGCGCTCGCCCGGCATGACAACCGCCGGCACCGGACGCGGGAAGATGAACGGCCGCCGATGCCGGGTTGGGTGTCTTGGCTCGGGCGACGAGCGCCTTGCTCGCCCCCAGGCGCGGAGCATGCCGTCCAGGTGAAGCTCATCTTCGTCAACAGGTTCTTCCACCCGGACCACTCGGCCACCAGCCAGATGCTGTCCGACCTGGCCTTCGCCCTCGCCGCGGAGGGCCACACGGTGGCTGTGATCGCGAGCCGCCAGCGCTACGACGCGCCCGCCGACACGCTGCCGCCCAGGGAGTCGGTCGAGGGCGTGGCGGTGCACCGCGTCTGGACCTCGCGCTTCGGGCGCACCAACCTGGCGGGGCGCGCCATCGATTACGCGACCTTCTACCTCTCCGCGGCCTGTTGCCTCTGGCGCCTGGCGCGAGCCGGCGACGTGGTCGTGGCCAAGACCGATCCGCCGATGCTGTCGGTGGTCGCCGGTCCGCTCTGCCGGCGGCGCGGCGCCAAGCTGGTCAACTGGCTGCAGGACATCTTCCCCGAGACGGCGCAGGCGCTGGGCATCGGCGGACGCGCGGCGCACGCCCCGTTTCGCCTGCTGCGCCGGCTGCGCAGCGGCTCCCTCAAGGCCGCCGACATGAACGTGGTGCTGGGCCGGCGCATGGCCGAGCGCGTCGCGGGCTTCGGCGTGCGCGGCGACCTCATCCGCATCGTCCCCAACTGGGCGGACGGCGGCAACATCGCCCCCGTTGAGCCGGCCGCGAACCTGCTGCGCCGGGAATGGCAGCTGGGCGATGCGTTTGTGGTCGGCTACTCCGGCAATCTGGGCCGCGCCCACGAGATCGACACCCTGCTGGAGGCCATGACCATCCTGGAGATGGGCCGCGAGGCGAACGGGCACGCCGCCCCGCCTCGGGGGTCGTTCGACGGGGGCTCCGGGACGCGCCGGAACGGAGCATGGCGCCGGCAGGTGCTGTGGCTCTTCATCGGCGCCGGCGTCCTGGTCGAGGCCTTGAAGACCGAGGTCGCGCGACGCCGGCTCACGTCCGTGCGCTTCAAGCCCTACCAGCCACGGGCGCGCCTGGCGGAGAGCCTCTCCGCCGCCGACGTGCATCTGGTCTCGCTGCGGCCCGCGCTGGAGGGGCTGATCGTGCCGAGCAAGATCTACGGCATCGCCGCCGCCGGCCGGCCGACCATCTTCGTGGGCCGCGAGGACGGCGAGATCGCCCATCTCCTCGCGCGCCATCGCTGCGGCACAACCGTCGCGACCGGCGACGGCGCCGGTCTCGCCCGCGCCATCGCCGACCTCGCCGCAGACCCGGACTTGTGCCGGCAGATGGGCCGGCGCGCCCGCCAGGCTTTCGAGGCCGAATTCGACAAGCCGCTGGCGCTGGCGCGCTGGGAGGCCCTGTTGCTGGAGGTGACGGGCCGCGTCCCGCGCTGACGCCCCCGTGTCGCTCGGCCTGGCTTGTTACGCTCGCCCAAATCTACGTTGTAGCGCGGCTCAAGGGGTGCGCGCGGGGAGGGACTGCTCGCGCCAGGCGATGAGGCGGCGGATGCCCTCGCGCATGTCGACCTCGGGCCGCCAGCCGATGGTGCGCTCGGCGGCGGTGTGGTCGAGACGCCAGGCGCCGCCGGCGGTGAGGCGCACCTTGCGCGGATCGGGCGCGATGTGCTCGGGTTCCAAGTCCTTGCCGGCCAGCTCCGTCACCAGCCGCACGATCTCCAGCGCGGTAACGGGCGCAGGCCCGGAGACGTTGAGGGTCACGTCCGTGGCGTTCGAGGCGAGCGCCGCGGCGTTGGCGCGCGCTACGTCGCTCACGTGCACGAAATGCTTGGTCTCCGAGCCGTCGCCGACCACCTGCGGGCGCTCGCCGCGGCACACCCGATCGTGGGTCTCGACGATGTAGAGCGCGTTGGCGGCGCGGTAGTGCTGGCGCTCGCCGTAGACCGTGGCGTAGCGCAGCGCCACGTAATCGAGACCGCGCTTGGCGTGTGCGTCGCGGCACAGCTGCTCGGCGACGATCTTGCTGGCGCCGTAGAGGATGGCGGCCGGCGGCGCGCCCGCGGAGTGGAACGGCGTGGTCTCGACGAGATCGCCGGCGACACCCGGCCCATAGCCGTAGGCGGCCGTGGAGGAGGCCAGCACCAATTTTCGCACGCCGGTGACGCAGCAGGCCTCGATCACGTTGTGCGTGCCCTGGATGTTGACGCCGAGGCCCAGCCACGGGTCGCGGTCCATGGTGAGCGACATGACGGCCGCGAGGTGCAGCACGCCGTCGGTGTCGCGCGCCGCCGCGAGCAGCTGCGGCAGGCGCAGCACGTCGCCTTCCACCACCTTGAGGCGGGGATCGCCGGCGAGGTGGGCGATGGCGTCGCGGCTGCCCTGGTAGAAGCTGTCGAGTACAACCACCTCGCGCGCGCCTTCGCGCAGAAGCAGCTCGGCAGAAGCGGAGCCCACCAGGCTGGCGCCGCCGACGATCAGGAAGCGGCCGTCGCGGATCGGGACTGCGGCGCCCATGGCCCCACCTCATCGCTCGCGCTGCACCGTGAAGGCCACGGCCTCGCGCAGGACATCGGCCTGGTCCCCGAAGGGGGCAAGCGCGGCGACGGCCTCGGCGGCAAGGGCGGCGAGGCGCTCCCTGGCCGGGTCGATGCCGGTGGCGGCGTGCAGCGTCGCCTTGGCGGCGTCCTTGCGCGCGGCCTTGCCCATGGCGGCGGCATCTCCCTCCACGTCGAGGAGGTCGTCGGCGATCTGGAACGCGACGCCCAGCCGCGCGCCGTAGTTTTCCAGCGCGCGCCGCTCCTCCGGCCGGGCCTGGCCGAGGATCGCACCGAGCTCGCAGGCGCAGCGGATGAGCGCGCCGGTCTTCATGGCCTGCAGGCGGGCGACATGGGCGGCGTCGGGCCGCGGCGGGAGGCCGAGCTTGTCGGCCTCCAGGTCGAGGCACTGCCCGCCCACCATGCCGGCCGCGCCGGCGGCGCGCGCCAAGCTCGCGACGAGTGCCGCGGTGGTCGCCGGGCCGCCGGTAGGCGCGCTGCCCGCCAGCACCTCGAAGGCGAGGGTGAGGAGGGCGTCGCCTGCGAGGATGGCGGTCCACTCGTCGAACGCCTTGTGCACCGTCGGGCGTCCGCGGCGCAGGTCGTCGTTGTCCATGGCGGGCAGGTCGTCGTGCACCAGCGAGTAGCAGTGCACCAGCTCGATCGCCGCCGCCGGGTCCGCTGCGGCTTCGGCCGCAACGCCGAACAGGGCCGCCGTCTCGATCGCCAGGAATGGCCGCAGGCGCTTGCCCCCGCCCAGCGCGGCGTGGCGCATGGCGGCAACGATGCGGTCGGGCGCACCGGCACCGGCGGCGGCGTCGAGGATCGCCCCCAGGCGCCCTTGCGTGAGCCGGGCCGCGCGTTCCAGGCGTTGGCTGAAGGCCATGGGCTTCCCACATCTTGGGCGGCTCCGGTGAGACGCAGGTCGAACCGATGCCGCAGGTCTGCCGTTTTCTTAACGTTGCCGTGGTTAGAGCGAAAGACTCGTGAAGAGCGGTGGGCAGGTGGACGAGAGCGCAAACACGGGTGAGCCGGTGGGCGGGTCGCGGGATGACCCAGTGCGTGACGGGCTGCCGGGCCCGCCCAGGAATGTCCCGGAGACCGAGGCGCAGCCTCCGCCCCCCCAGCCCCCGATTGCGCCCGCGGAGGAAGCCGTGCTGCCAGAGGCGCCGCTGCCTCAGTGGCCGGCTCAGCCCGCTGCGCCGGCACCGTCCGCTGCGCCCGCACCGGGAGAGGTCGAGGCCGCTCCCGCAGCCGACGCGGAACCCGTGGCGGCAGTTACAACCACACCGGCTGGCCTTGCGGCCACACCGGTGGGTTTTGCGGCGGCCGCGGCCGACACAGGCGGGCCCGCGCGCGGGTTGCCCTATTCCGATGTTTCCCGGTCCCTTCCCCCAGAGCCCGCCCCGTATCGGGTTTCGTGGACGGAGGCGGCGGTTGCAGCGGCGCGGGCCCGCCAGGATACGCAGTCCGGCCTCGTTCCGCATTGGCTGGGGCTGGCGGCCCCGTCGGCCGCGGCTGCGCGAGGGTTCCTCGACCGCGGGGTTCGCGCCGTGCCCCGGCTGCGGCCCTACCTGTGGTGCGCGCTGCACGGGGCGCTCGCGGTTGCGGCCGGGCTGGTTGTCACCGTCCTGGTATTGGTCGTGGCCTACCGGTGGGTCGATCCGCCCATTTCCGCACTGATGCTTTCCCAGAGCCTCGCCGGCACGCCAATCGAGCGCACGTGGGTGCCGCTGGAGCGCATCTCGCCCCACCTGGTCAGGGCGGTCGTGCTGTCGGAGGACGCCGCCTTCTGCCGCCATCACGGAGTGGACTGGGCCGCGCTGGAGGAGGCGATAGAAAGCGACCGCGGCGGCAGCACCATCACCATGCAGGTGGTCAAGAACCTGTTCCTGTGGCCCTCGCGCAGCTACGTGCGCAAAGCGATCGAAATCGGGCTGGCCTACCTGGTGGAGGCGGTGTGGCCGAAGCGGCGCATCCTTGAGATCTATCTCAACATCGCCGAATGGGGCGACGGCGTGTTCGGCGCCGAGGCGGCGGCGCATGCGCACTTCGATAAGCGCGCCTCCCGGCTGACGCCCGGGGAGGCGGCGCTCCTGGCGGTCGCGCTTCCCAACCCCATCGAGCGCACGCCGGCCGCCCCCAGCCTGGCGACCGGCCGCTTGGCCTCGCGGCTGCTCATGCGAATGGCCGCGGCGCGGGCGGACCTCTCCTGCGTGCCAGTGACGCGGGCGGCGCCGAGGAGGGCGCCACTTGTTCCAGGCCCGCGATTGACGCTATAAGCCCGCAACCTCCAGCAACCTCGAGTGCCCGTGGCCGGTTCGACGGCTGGGGCCCGGGCCAAGCCAGAGCCCAAGCCAGAGCCAAGCAAGGCAGCCACGAAAGAAAGACACTCGCCATGGCCGTTCCCCGCAAGAAGACCTCGCGCATGAAGCGCGGAATGCGCCGCTCCGCCGACGCCCTCGGCGCGCCGGCCTACGTCGAGGACAAGGACTCGGGTGAGCACCGCCGCCCGCACCACATCGACCTCAAGACCGGCAAATACCGGGGCCGCCAGGTCCTCCCGCCCAAGG
>DATBKR010000012.1:0-30997 GCA_036555805.1 Hyphomicrobiaceae bacterium
GTGCCGGGGCGGCTGCAGTCGGTGGCCGAGATCGCGCACGATTTCGTCGCCAACATGTGCCGCGAGAGCATGGGCAAGGAAGGGATGAAGTTCTTCCCCTTCGTGTTCGCGATCTTCATGTTCGTCTTCGTCTGCAACACGATCGGCATCATTCCCGGTGCCTTCACGGTGACAAGCCACATCGTCGTGACGGCCGCCCTGGCCGTCATGGTATTCCTGATGGTGCTGGTCATCGGCTTCGCCAAGAACGGCCTGCGCTTCCTCAAGCTGTTCGTGCCATCGGGCGTGCCGATCTATATCCTGCCGCTCGTCACCCTGATCGAGGTCTTCTCGTTCCTGATGCGCCCGATCAGCCACTCGGTGCGTCTCTTCGCCAATATGCTGGCCGGCCACATCACCCTCAAGGTTTTCGGCGGGTTCGTCGTCATGCTGCTGGGGGCCGGCTCCTTTGCCGCGCTGGCGCCGCTGCCTCTGCTGATGGCGGTGGCGATCACCGCGCTGGAGGTTCTGGTCGCCTTCCTGCAGGCCTACGTGTTCGCGATACTCACCTGCATGTACCTCAACGACGCGCTCCATCCGGGGGGCCACTAGCCGGAAGCGTCGTACCATCCTCAAGCCTCAACACTCGCCAGGAGAACAAGAAATGGATCCCGCAACCGCCAAGCTGATCGGCGCCGGCCTTGCCGCCATCGGAACGGGCGCCGCCGCCATCGGCGTCGGCAACCTGTTCGGCCAGTTCCTGCAGGGCGCGCTGCGCAACCCATCCGCTGCCGACGGCCAGTTCGGGCGCCTGATCTTCGGCTTCGCGGTGACCGAGGCCCTCGGCATCTTCGCGCTGCTGATCGCCTTCCTGCTGCTGTTCGCGATCTAGCAGGGTCGCGAGCGGCGCCGGGGCTCCTTGCCATGGCTGACACCCACACCACGACCACCTCCATCGGTCACCCGGAGCCGGCGCACAAGACGGGGTTTCCCCCGCTCGACCCGAGCACGTTCGCGCCGCAGCTGTTCTGGCTCGCGATCACGTTCGCGCTGTTCTACGTGCTGCTCAAGCGGATGGCGCTGCCGCGCGTGGGCGAGGTGATCGAGGAGCGGCGCGAACGCATCGAGCGCGACATCGCCAAGGCGGAAAGCCTGAAGGTCGAGACCGAGCTGGCGCTGGCCGGCTACGAGCGGGCGCTGGGCGAGGCGCGGGCCAAGGCCAGCGCCCTCGCCAAGGACATGCACGCCGTGTTGACCGCCGAAACGGACGCCGAGCGCGCCAAGCTCGACACCCAGATCGGCCACAAGATCGCCGACGCCGAGGCCCGCATCGCGCAGGAGAAGGCGCGGGCCATGACCGGCATCGCCCACATCGCCGGCGAGACGGCGGGCGCCATCGTCGCCAGGCTGATCGGCAGGGAAGCGAGCCCCGACGAGGTGCAGCGGGCGCTGATGCAGCAGGCCGCGGAGTAGAGGTGGCGCATGTTGCAGATGGCCGAATTCTGGGTGGCAGTGGCGTTCGTCGCGTTCGTCCTCATCCTGCTCTACTACAAGGTGCCGGCGCTGATCGCCAAGACGCTGGACGAGCGGGCGGCGGCCATCCGCAAGGAACTGGACGAGGCCCGCCGCCTGCGCGAGGAGGCGCAGAACCTGCTCGCTGACTACCAGAGGAAGCACCGCAACGCCGGCCAGGAGGCGGAGACTATCGTCGAGCAGGCCCGGCGCGAGGCCGAGGCCTTCGCCGCCGAGACGCGCAAGTCCCTTGCCGAAGCGGTGGAGCGCCGCCGCAAGCAGGCTGAGGACAAGATCGCGCGCGCCGAGGCCCAGGCGGTTGAGGACGTGCGCGCGGCTGCCGTCGACATGGCCGTCGCGGCCGCCGAGAAGATCCTGCGCGAGAAGGCCGCCGGTGCCGGCGGCGCCGCCCTCATCGACGAGAGCATCCGCACCCTGAAGACGCGGCTGAACTAGGTGTCAGACCCGGAGGGTCTGACACCTGCTCAGGTCTTCTGCCCGACGCGGCCGATGGGCGGGCACGACCACTTCTCCACGCGCCATTCGGGATGCTCGCCGATCCACTTCGCGATCTCGAGCTGGCCCTGGCGGGCGCAGTAGTAAGGGAGCTGCAGCGAGGCTCCGTGCTCGGGCGTGACGTGGAGCTCGATGTCCTTGCAGGTCAACGGCGAAGCGATGAGGCAGGTAGCCAGAACTATGGTCTCGAACACTGGTGTACTTCTTGCGTTTCACAAGGACGCGTTTCCGGTCTGCCGCCTGTCTCCAGCCGGACCGCGTCCAACCCCCCACTGCCGTGCAGCGTAGCTCAGGCCCCGCTCAAGAAAATTGAGACGCTTCGTCCCACAATTCCGGGTTGTCTACACTCCCGACCGCCCGCGGCAGCGGCGCTGGCAGCCCAGGGACTGGCGTGATAGGTGGATGGGTGTCAGACCCTTCTGGGCCTGACACCATGGGGATCGGACGCCACTGGGCGCACTGCTACGGTGTCAGACCCGGAGGGTCTGATATGACACCTGCATGACACGCGTCGGCTTCACCTCTGGATCGTTCGACCCTGTCACCAACGGGCACCTCGACCTCATCGCCCGCGCCGCGCGCATGGTGGACCGGCTGGTGGTGGGCATCGGCGTGCATCCGGGCAAGGCGCCGCTTTTCTCGGCAGACGAGCGCATCGCCATGCTGCGCGCGGAGACCGGTCCGATCGCCGCGGCGGCCGGCTGCAGGATCGAGATCGTCACCTTCGCCGACCTCACCGTAGACGCCGCCGGGGCCACCGGGGCCACCCTGATCTTTCGCGGTCTCCGCGACGCCACCGACTTCGACTACGAGATGCAGATGGCCGGCATGAACGGCACCATGGCCCCCCGCATCGACACCGTGTTCCTGCCGGCGAGCCCGGCCGTGCGCCACATCACGGGCACGCTGGTGCGGCAAATCGCGCTGATGGGCGGCGATGTCTCCTCGTTCGTCACACCCGCCGTGGCCAAGGCGCTGGCGGCCAAGGCGAAGGGTCACGTTTCAGGGATTGGGGGCTAGGGATTGGGCAAAAGGGATGCTAAACGCGCACCCTGAAGCCTGATCCCCCGATCCCTGAAACCCATTCACCTGGAGCTCTCAGTGTCCCGCATCGCGATCAGTCTCGTGCTGGCCTTGTTTGCGCTCGCCACCACTGCCCGCGCCCCGGCGCTGGCCCAGGCCCCCGACCCCAACAACACGCTGGTCATAGAACTGAAGACCGGCAAGGTGCTCATCAAGCTGCGCCCCGACCTGGCGCCCAAGCACGTCGAGCGCGCCAAGGCGCTCGCCAGGCAGGGCTTCTACAACGGCCTTAAGTTCCACCGCGTGATCGACGGCTTCATGGCTCAGACCGGCGACCCCAAGGGCGACGGAACCGGCGGCTCCAGCCTGCCGGACCTGCCGGCCGAGTTCACACCCGAGGTCTACAAGCGCGGCAGCGTGGGCGCGGCCCGCACCATGAACCCCAACAGCGCCAACAGCCAGTTCTTCATCTGCTTCGGCAACGGCTGCCGCGGCCTCACCGGCCAGTACACGCTGTGGGGCGAGGTGATCGAGGGCATGGAGAACGTGGACAAGGTCGCCCGCGGCGAGCCGCCGCGCGTGCCGGATACGATGCTGAAGGTCTATCTGCTGGCCGACGCGAAGAAGTGAGGGAGTGGGGAGTAGGGAATGGGGAGTGGGGAAATCGTTCGGGCCCCGCTTCCTACTCCCCATTCCCCGATCCGAAACCGATCGAAGAGGAATTCTCCCATGGCCACCACCCCCGACCCCGAGAACACCCTCCTGATAGAAACGACGAAGGGCAAGGTCGTCATCGCCCTGCGCCCCGACCTCGCGCCCGGGCACGTGGAGCGCATCAAGAGGCTGGCGCGGGAGGGCTTCTACGACGGCATCGTGTTCCATCGCGTCATCGACGGCTTCATGGCCCAGTGCGGCTGCCCGCAGGGCACCGGCACGGGCGGCTCGAAGTATCCGAACCTGGCGGCCGAGTTCAACGCCGAGCCGCACGTGCGCGGCACCTGCTCGATGGCGCGCGCGCAGAACCCCAACAGCGCCAACAGCCAGTTCTTCATCTGCTTCGCCGACGCCGGCTTCCTCGACAAGCAGTACACGGTGTGGGGCAAGGTGATCGAGGGCATGGAGAACGTCGACAAGATCAAGCGCGGCGAGCCCGTCGTGAACCCCGACAAGATCGTGTCGATGAAGGTGGCGGCGGACGCATAGTGCGGGGCGTCAGACCCGGCGCATCCGACCCTGCGGACCGAGACCCGAGACCCTATGGGACAGCAGTGGGTCTGACCCCGTCTTGACCCGTCAGGGCATCGCCCTGCCTACGGCGCGGAACGTGGTCTTGATGCGGCGGACGGTGCCGGTCTTGGAGCGCAGCACCAGGGTCTCGGTCTCGGCGAAGTTGCCGCGGAAGTGCACGCCTTGCAGCAGCGAGCCGTCGGTGACGCCGGTGGCCGAGAAGATGACGTCGCCCGAGGCCATCTCCTCCATGGTGAACTTGCGCCTTATGTCGGCGATACCCATGGCGGCGGCGCGCTCAACCTCGTCCTTCTTCAGCGGGTGCAGGCGCCCCTCCATCTGGCCGCCGATGCAGCGCAGCGCGGCGGCCGCCAGCACGCCCTCCGGCGCGCCGCCCATGCCGAAGTAGATGTCGATGCCGGTCTCCTCGGGATCGGTGGTCCAGATCACACCGGCGATGTCGCCGTCCGGGATGAGCTGCACGCCGGCCCCGGCCTTGCGCACGGCCGCTATCAGCTCGGCGTGGCGCGGGCGATCGAGGAGGCAGGCAGTGATCTCGCCCACAGGCACGCCCTTGGCCTTGGCGAGCCTGGCCAGCACGTCGCCCGGCGGCGCGTCGAGGTCGATGACGCCCTCGGGGTAGCCCGGCCCAACGGCGATCTTGTCCATGTACATGTCGGGCGCGTTGAGGAGCCCGCCGCGGTCGGCGATGGCCAGCACGGCGAGCGCATTCGGCATGGCCTTGGCGCAGATGGTGGTGCCTTCCAGCGGGTCCACCGCAATATCCACCTCCGGGCCGTCGCCGATGCCCACCTCCTCCCCGATGTAGAGCATCGGGCTCTCGTCCATCTCACCCTCGCCGATTACGACACGGCCCTTGATGTGGACCTTGCTCAGCTCCCTGCGCATGGCGTCCACGGCCGCCCCGTCGGCGGCCTTCTCGTCGCCGCGCCCCCGGAGCCTGGCAGCGGCAATAGCGGCGACCTCCGTGATGCGTGCCACCTCCAGCACCAGCACGCGGTCAAGACCGCTGTTCCGCTCGCCCTTGGCCATGACTGGCTCCCTTTGTCGGAGCGGGGTCAGACCCCTTTCCTCCGCCGATTCGGCTCGATGCGAGAGCGGGGTCAGACCCCTTTCCTCCAACGCTGCAGCCTGATCTCCAACGTAGCCGAAAGGGGTCTGACCCCATAGCGCCAAGGCGTCTGACCCCGCAGCCCCTTCATAGTGGCTCGATGCGAACCATTTGTGGCTTCTCCGATACATTACCGTCGCGGTGGATCGCGTCCAGGGCGCCCCGGATCGCCTCTTCGGTGGTCTCGTGGGTAATGAGGATGACGGGGGTGGGCGCGCCGGGCGCGAGGCGCGCGTTGATGCCGATCTGCGCCCCGCGCGGACGGCGCTGCACGATGCTTTCCAGCGAGACGTGGCGCTCGCCCATGCGCCCAGCGATGGCGGCCATGGCGCCGGGCCGGTCGTAGACGGCGAGGCGCACGTAGTAGGCGCCCTGGTGCCGCCCGAGCGTGGCGCGCGCGTAGGGCTGCAGCCTTGCCGCGGGCACGCGGAAGGGGCAGGGCGAGCCGCCGCGGGCGATGTCGAGGATGTCGCTCATCACCGCGGAGGCGGTGGGCGAGGCGCCCGCGCCGGGGCCCACCAGCAGCAGGTTGCCGACGCTGTCGCCGTCGATGGCAACGCAGTTGGTGACGCCCGAGACCTCGGCGATGGCCGAGTGCTGGGGCACCATCGCCGGGTGCACGCGCTGCTCGATGCCGCTCTCGGTCTGCAAAGCCACACCGAGGAGCTTGATGCGATAGCCGAGGTCCTCCGCGGCCTCGATGTCGGCCTGCGTGATGCCCTCGATGCCCTCCACGTCGATCTGATCGAAGGCGGGGCGGGTGCCGAAGGCGAGGCTCGTCAGCAGCGCGAGCTTGTGGGCGGTGTCGAAGCCGCCGATGTCGAAGGTCGGGTCGGCCTCGGCATAGCCCTTGGCCTGCGCCTCGGTCAGCACGTCGGCGAAAGCGCGGTGCTCGTCCTGCATCTTGGTCAGGATGTAGTTGCAGGTGCCGTTGAGGATGCCATAGACGCGCCGGATGCGGTTGCCCGCCAGCGCCTCGCGCAGCGTCTTGATGACGGGGATGCCGCCGGCCACGGCGGCCTCGAAATTGAGGGCGACGGCGTTTTTCTCGGCGAGCTGCGCCAACTCCGCGCCGTGGCGGGCGAGCAGCGCCTTGTTGGCGGTGACCACGGGTTTGCCGGCGGCCAGCGCGGCCTCCACGGCAGCCTTGGCGGGGCCGTCGTCGCCGCCGATCAGCTCCACGAACACGTCGATCGACCGGCTGGCGGCCAGCGCCACCGGGTCGTCGAACCAGGCGATGGCCTCCAGCCGGGCGGCGCGCGCCTTGGCGCGCGTGCGCGCGCTTACGCCGGCCACCGCGATCGGGCGGCCCACGGTCTCGGCCAGGCGGGTTGCATGGGTCTCGATCAGGCGCAGCAAGCCGCCGCCCACGGTGCCGAGCCCGGCAACCCCTAATCTCAACGGCTGGCTCATGGAGGGAAACTAACGCAATGCCGTCTGCGGGATGGGGATCACGTTATGCATGGTTTCCGGCGGGCGGGCGAGGAACTTTTTGACGTTGCGCGCAGCTTGGCGGATGCGGTGCTCGTTCTCGACGAGCGCGATGCGCACAAAGCCCTCGCCGTACTCGCCGAACCCCAGCCCCGGCGAGACCGCCACGTCGGCTTCGTCGATCAGGAGCTTGGCGAACTCGACCGATCCGATGGCGCGGTAGCGCTCGGGAATGGGGGCCCAGGCGAACATGGAGGCGTTGGGCGGCGGGATGTGCCACCCGGCCCGCCCGAAGCTCTCGACCAGGCAGTCGCGCCGCGCCCTGTAGGTCTTGCGGATTTCATCCACGCAGTCCTGCGGGCCGTTGAGGGCGGCGGCTGCGGCCACCTGGATCGGGGTGAAGGCGCCGTAGTCGAGGTAGGACTTCACCCGCGCCAGCGCCGCAATCAGGCGCTCGTTGCCCACCGCGAAGCCCATGCGCCAGCCCGGCATGGCATAGGTCTTGGAGAGCGAGGTGAACTCCACCGCGATGTCCATCGCGCCCGGCACCTGCAGCACGGAGGGCGGCGGGGTGCCGTCGAAGTAGATCTCCGCATACGCCACGTCGGAGAGGATGATGAGGTCGAGCCGCTTAGCGAGCTGCACCGCATCGGTGTAGAAGGCCAGGTCGGCCACCTGCGCGGTGGGGTTGGAAGGGTAGCTCAGGACCACCGCCAGCGGGCGCGGGATCGAATGCCGCACCGCGTGCTCCACCCCGCGCAGGAACTCCGCCCGCGGGTCACGGGAAGGGGCGTCCTGGCCGGCGGGCCCGGTGGTGGGAATATGGCGGATGGCGGCGCCCGAGATGATGAAGCCGAACTCGTGGATCGGGTAGGTGGGGCTTGGCACCAGGATCACGTCGCCCGGCGCCGAGATCGCCTGCGCCATGTTGGCGAAACCCTCCTTGGACCCGAGCGTGGCCACCACCTGGGTCTCGGGATCGAGCTTCACGCCGAACCGGCGCGCGTAGTAGGCCGCCTGGGCCTTGCGCAGGCCCGGGATGCCCTTGGAGGCCGAGTAGCGATTGGTGCGCGGCCTGGCCACCGTCTCGATGAGCTTGTCGACGATGTGCTGGGGCGTGGGCATGTCCGGGTTGCCCATGCCGAGGTCCACGATATCGGCGCCGCGGGCACGGGCGGCGGCCTTGAGCCGGTTCACCTCCGCAAAGACATAGGGCGGCAGACGCTTGACGCGATGGAACTCTTGGATCACGGCACTCACCGGCACACGAGAGGAACGATGGGGGAATGGTACGAGACGAATGAGCGAACGCCCGCTCGAGCGGCAGAGGTTGCCGGCGGCCTATTTGGCGGCCGGTTCCGGGGACTTGGCTGCCGCGATCTCCTTGGCCGTTTCGGCCTGGTGCGTCTGTCCCTTCTCGATCATCTGGTTCATGGTCTTGGCCTGCTCCTCTTTGTTCAGGAGCTTCTCGGGCAGCTTCGAAATGCTCGGCAGATCGGCCAGAGACAGCGTCTCCGAGCAGCCCAGCAATGCCATGCCTGCGGCACCCGACGCAACCAAGGCGAGCCCAAGCCTGCAACGTAGCGCCATCAGCCCCTCCATGCGCCCCACGGCGACCGCGCGGCGGACGTGTAGCATCAACCCGCCGCGCTGTCTCTTTCACCGTCTGCAAACAACCGGTAACAGATTCTCGCTGTCCTTGACACGGAGACGTAAACTTTCTTGCTGCACGGCAGCATCGCGGCATCGGTATCCGATTCTGTTTGATGCTGCCGGGCGTCCCACCAAGTATTGTTCCACAGCGGCACGGCGCACCGGGCAACGGCCTTTCCGCGGCCTTCCCGTCCGGTCCGCCCGGCGAGATCGATCATGCAGAAGCACACCAGCGAAGCCGGCACGACCCTTCCCGCGGCGCCCGCTCCCGTCGACCTGGGCGCGTACCAGATCGCCGATCCGGAGGCTTTCGGACGCAATATCGTGCGCCTGATGGAGGAGGGCAGCAGGGCCCTGAACGGCCTGCTGGACCCGAAAAGGACCGTGACGGTGCCGTCCCTGGTCGAATGGGCGGAGGCCGTCAGGCTGTTCTCAGCCGTGGCTCAGCCCTGGCTGGCCGACCCCGCGAGACTCGTGGAGGCGCAGGGAGAACTGTTCGCGAGCTACATGCAGCTCATGGCGAACGTATCGCAGCGGGCGCTCGGCGCCGAGGTGACCCCGGTGGTGCGGCCCGCTCCCGGCGACAACCGCTTCAGCGACCCCGAGTGGAGCCGCAACCCCTACTTCGACTTCTGGAAGCAGGCCTATCTGATCACCGCCCGCTGGCTGGAGGCCATGCTGGCGAGGACCGCCGGCCTCGACGACGCCACCCGCCAGCGCGCCGGCTTCTTCCTGAGACAGATCGTCACCGCCTTCTCTCCCTCCAACTTCCCGCTCACCAACCCGGTGGTGCTGCGCGAGACGGCGGCGTCGAGCGCCGGGAACCTGGTGCAGGGCATGGCCAATCTCGTGCACGACATGGAAAGGTCGGGCCCGGTGCTCAACATCAGCCAGACCGACGTGGAGGCCTTCGAGGTAGGCCGCAACGTGGCCACCGCGCCCGGCAAGGTCGTGTTCCAGAACGACGTGATGCAGCTCATCCAGTACGCGCCGACCACCGAGAAAGTGCATGCGCGCCCGCTGCTGATCGTGCCCCCCTGGATCAACAAGTTCTACATCCTCGATCTCGGCCCCGAGAAATCGTTCATCCGCTTCATCGTGTCGAAGGGCTTCACCGTGTTCGTGGTGAGCTGGGTCAACCCCGACGAGCGCCTCGCCTACAAGACCTTCGAGGACTACATGCGCGAGGGCATCCTCGCCGCCACCGATGCGGTCAAGCGCGAGACCGCCGCCGACAAGGTCAACGTGATCGGCTACTGCGTGGGCGGAACGCTGCTGGGCACCGCGCTCGCCTACCTCGCCGCGCGCGGGGAGGAGCCGTTTTCCTCCGCCACCTTCTTCGCCGCGCAGGTGGACTTCAGCAACGCCGGCGATCTCATGGTGTTCATCGACGAGGCCCAGCTCAAGGCGCTGGAGGAGATGATGGCCGAGCGCGGCTACCTGGAGGCGGGGCGCATGGCCGCCGTCTTCAACCTGCTGCGCCCCAAGGACCTGATCTGGCCCTACGTCGTCAACAACTACCTGCTCGGCAGGAAGCCGCTCCCGTTCGACCTGCTGTTCTGGAACCAGGACTCCACGCGCCTGCCGGCCGCCAACCACAACTTCTATCTGCGTACCTTCTATCAGGAGAACAAGCTCGCCCGTGGGCAGATGACGATCGGCAACCTCAAGCTCGATCTGGGCGCCGTGAAGCTGCCGATCTACGACCTGTGCGCCAGGGAGGACCACATCGCCCCGGCCAAATCGGTATTCATCGGCTCGCGCCTGTTCGGCGGGCCCGTTACCTATGTGCTGGCCGGCTCCGGGCACATCGCCGGCGTCATCAACCCTCCCGGCAAGGCCAAGTACCAGTACTGGACCAACGACAAGCGCGCCGCCACGGTGGAGGCCTGGATCGAGAGCGCCAAGGAGCATCCCGGGTCCTGGTGGCCGCACTACGCGGAATGGCTCGCCAAGTACTCGGGCGAGCTGGTCCCCGCGCGCGAGCCGGGCGCCACGCTCGGCGTGATCGAGGACGCCCCCGGCAGCTACGTGAAGGTCAAGGCCTGACGCGGCTCGCTCCGGGTGTCGGCCGCCGCTTCGCATGCCGTCACTGCCGGAGCCCGACGCCCGAAGACCGACTGCCGCTACGCGTCGGCCGCCGCGGCGGAGGCGCTGTCCACCGCCACCTCCAGCCCCCCGGTCGAGCGCAGCATGTGCACGGAGCATGTGCGGCCGTGGCGGCGGACCGTGAAGTCCGCCGTGCTGCCGCCCAGAGCGAGGTTGCGCACCGTGAGTTCGCCGATGGAGTCGGGCAGCACCGGGCGCAGCAGGCGGACGCGGCGCGCGCTCGCATCGAACGTCAGGCCGAGCACGCTCTGCACCAGGAGGAACGGCGCGCCCGCCGCCCAGGCCTGGGGCGAGCACGCGGCGGGATAGAGCGTCGGGCCGCGCCCCGTGCGGCGGCGGAAGCCGCAGAACAGCTCCGGGATGCGGCGGTCCTCCATGTACGACGCGGCCCCGATCAGGCCCTCGAACAGGGCGCCCACCCCGCGCCGGAAGCCGTAGCGGCCCAGCCCGCAGCCGATCAGCGCGTTGTCGTGCGGCCAGATCGAGCCGTTGTGGTACGACATGGGGTTGTAGCGCGGTTCGCCCAGCGCCACGGTGCGCACCCCCCAGCCGGAGTGGAACGGCGGCCTCAGAAGAGCGGAGGCGACGTGCCTCGCCCGATCGCGGCGCACGATTCCGGCGTAGAGGGCGTGGCCGACGTTGCTGGTGCGCACCCGGCACGGCGCCTTGGCGCCGTCGAGCGCCAGCGCGTAGGTGCCGATCTCCTCGCACCAGAACGCGTCGTCGAAGCGCCGGCGCAGCGTGCGCGCCTGGCCCTCCAGCGCCTCGGCGCGCGCCGATTGGCCCAAGGCGCGCGCGCACTCCGCCGCCAGGCGCTTGGCCAGGTAGACGTAGGCCTGCACCTCCACCAGTGCGATCGGGCCGTCGGCCAGACAGCCGTCGGCGTGGAACACGGAGTCGAAGGAATCCTTCCAGCCCTGGTTGGAGAGCCCCGTCTCGGCCCCGCGCGCGTACTCGACGAAGCCGTCGCCGTCGGGGTCGCCGGGTCCGTCGATCCACGCCAGCGCGGTCTCGATGGCCGGCCATAGCTCGCGGATCAGCGCGAGGTCGCCCGTGCGCCGGGCGTAGCTGCCGGCGAGCACGATGAAGAGCGGCGTGGCATCGACGCTGCCGTAGTAGAGCTTGAACGGCACCTCGCCGAGCGCGGCCATCTCGCCGCCGCGCATCTCGTGCAGGATCTTGCCGGGGCTCGCGTCGGCGTGCGGGTCCTCGGCCTGCGCCTGATAGCGGGCCAGCCGCCTGAGCACACCCGCGGCGATGCCGGGGTCGAGCCACAGCGTCTCCAGCGCGGTGACGATGCCGTCGCGGCCGAAGGTGGTGGAGTACCAGGGGATGCCCGCATAGGGGTAGGGCCCGTCGGGCGTGGCCGTCTTCAGCATCTGCAGGTCGCCCATGGACCGGAGCAGGATCTCGTTCGCCAGCGGATTCGAGGTCTCGACGGAGGCGGTCGTAGCCGCGTCGGCCTTGTGCTCCCGGTTGCGCCTGACGAGCCCCTCGAAAAACGACCGCGTCGACTGCTTCAAGCCCCGGCCGGACACCGTGGTGAAGATGTTGCACTTGCCCGCGGCAGGCAGCCACAGTGCGTAGGTGGCCACTGCTTCGCCGAGCACGGTCGGCGTGGGTTCGAAACTCAAGGCGGTCTGCCGCACCGCGCCGTCGAGGCCCTTATACGACAGCGTCACGCTGCCGCCGCCCACGACCCCGGGGAGCTGCCGGCCCCGGCGCTCCCGGCGCACGCCGCGCACCTCGAAGATGTCGGCGAAGTCGCTGGCGAAGGCCAGCGACAGCGTGAAATCCACGGGTTCCGGGCCGTAGTTGGCAAGCGCGATCCGCTGGCGCAGGGAGCCGCCGAACAGGTAGAGCGCACGCGCGACGTGCACCGTGTCCTTCATGAGGACGATCTTGTCGTTCACGTAGACGTCGGGGTTGGTGAGGTCCACCTGGTAGTGGAGGTTGTCGCCTTTGACGGCCGAGCCGAGCAGCAGCGGCTGCGCGGCGTCGATGAGCAACTCGAAATGCGACAGGATGCGCGTGTCGCGGTCGAACAGGCCGTCGGGGTTGCCCCCGCTGGCGCCGATATCGCCGTGGCTGTCGAACACCGCGAAGGTGTCGTCGTGCTTCAGTGTACACCTCGGCCTGGAAGGCGAGTTGATCGCCGGTATGTAGAAGGGTGCCTCGCCGACCCCCGGATCATGTCCCAGACCGATCCCCTTGATCTCCAATGATCTCCAAGCTCCTCGCTCTCCCGATGGAAATCTTTATGCCGCGACCACCGCCGCGCACGAACTGCAGCCTCCCGGTCAGGAGCCGGTGCGCGGCTCCCCAGCAGCCGCAACCGGCCGGCTCTCGCGCAATCCGACGGCTGCCGCCCGCTCGCCTGCCCCCTCGACCGCGCGGGTGGCGACCAGCAGCGGGCCCACGCGCGCTCTCGGGGCACCCGCCCGCTTCTCGATCAGGGACGCGTAGATGTTGAGATAGTCGCGCGTCATGCGGCTGGCCGTGAACCGTTCCTCGAAGCGCCGGCGCACCTGGCAGCGTTCCAGTGCCAGCACGCTGCCAATCTTGCAGATGGCCTCGCCGACGCTCCCCACCACGTAGCCGGTGACGCCGGGGTCGATCACCTCGCGCACCGAGCCGCGGTCGAAAGCCAGCACCGGCGTGCCGCAGGCCATGGCCTCGATCATAACGAGCCCGAAGGGCTCCGGCCAGTCGATGGGGAACAGCAGCGCGCGCGCACCGCCCAGAAACCTGCTCTTGGCACGGTCGTCGATCTCGCCCACGTACTCGATGCCCGGCTGCCGCATCAGCGGTGCGATGGTGGTGCGGAAGTACTCCTCGTCCACGCGGTCCACTTTGGCCGCGATCTTGAGCGGCAGCCCCACCGCGCGCGCAATCTCGATGGCGCGGTCCACGCGCTTCTCGGGTGCGATGCGGCCGAGGAAGGCCAGATAGCCGCCGCGCGCGTTGAGGCTCGGAGAGAGCAGGTCGCGCGGCAGGCCGTGCGGCACGTTGCCGACGAAGCTCACATTGGGAATAGGCAGGCGCTGGGCAAAGGAGATCGACACCAGCGGCATCTCGGGGAACCCGGCGTAGAGCTTCTTGAGGTCGGGCAGGTCCTGCCGGCCGTGCAGAGTCGTCACCGTCTTGTGCGCGATTTCCCGGAGCACCGGAAAATGGAACTGGTCGATATGGAAATGCAGAATGTCGAACTGGGAGGCCATGCTGCGGATGTTGTCCACCAACAGCATATAGTACGGAATAACGTCGCGCACCGTCGGGTCGAGCCGCAGTGCCTGCTCGCAACACGGGATGAGCTTGGCCTTGGTTGAGGAGTCGCCGCTGGCGAACAGCGTCACGTCGTGGCCCTGCGCCACCAGTTCCTCGCACAGGTAAGAGGCGATTCGTTCCGTCCCACCGTAGAGGCGTGGCGGCACACTTTCGATCATGGGGGCGATTTGCGCGATCCGCATCTGGCTCGTCCGATGTTGCTGCGGGCTTTGTTGCCTTGAGTGACGTCCCCGATCCCGCGGCAGTAACGCTCTGGGCTGCATACGAGTTCCGCTCCTGCGACGGATGCGCGCCGCGCCGCGCGCACGATCGCAACCCTCGGTCCGCCAGCGCGGGCGGAACCAATGCGAGCGGCGTGCCGTTACCACCCAATGGTCGCGCCGGGCGATAACCACGAGCGTAAGGAGCGACCAATGGACCGACACATCTGGGCTATAGCAGCCGCGCTGGGCATTGCCCTTGGGATCCTGAGCGCGCCGGCCGGTGCCGCGCCGGCGCTGGGCGGAGGCGCCGGAGGCGTGAAAGCGGCCGTCGCCGGAACGGGTCTCGTCGAGCAGGCGCGGTGGTACCGCCGCTGCTGGCATGACAGGTGGGGCTATCGCCATTGCCGTCGCGTGTGGGGCGACGGTCCCTACTACGGCCCGGGCATCGGCTTCTACTTCGGCGGCTGGGGCCATCATCATCACGGCTATCGCGGGGATGGCCACCGCGGGTACGGCTACCGCGGGCACGGTCATGGCCATGGCCATGGCGGGCACCATCGATAGGCGTCTGCAGCAGTCGATCCTGGCGCGGACAGTCCTCCGCGCCGGGTGAACTTGTGGGAGTTGGTTGCGGCCCGCCGATGCGGCGGTGGGCCGGAACGCGAGGTTGACGGATCACTTGCCGTTGCCGGCGTCCTTGCCCTGCGAGAAGCCCAGGAACGCCATGTCCGGCGAGGACGTGTTATGGCGCGAGAACGCAACGCGCCCCGCCCACACGCGGGTCGCCATGGCGCGCTTGAAGTCGAGAATGCCCGATTCGCGCCATCCCTTGGCGCCGCTTTCGACCACCGCGATGCGTGCCACGTCGTTGTTGAAGTCGGTGACGTACATGGACCGCAGCGCCGCGAATGGGCGGCCCGCGATCGGCGCATCGAACGCCACCGCCAGCACGTGCCGGCTCTGATCCGTCCTTGTCATGGCGACCGTCGCCGTGCCGCCGCGCTCGAAGCTCAGCGTGAACGCGCGCGCCTTGGGATCGAACGCCACCTCCCTGAGCTTCACCAGCGGCCGCCCATCGACCTCCACCGGCCCGATCAGGAACGAGGAGCCGAACGCGGTGGGGGCGAGCCCCGCCGGCGCCAGTGGCCGCAGCCGCCAGTAGCCGTCCTGCGGGTAGAGCACCAGCACCTCCTCGCCGCCCATCGGCCGCCGCAGCCATACCTGCAGGAGGTGGATGTCCCTGGCGACGCGCTCGCCGATGCGCACGGTGGCCGTCGTCGGGCGCCAGAAGGCGGGGTAGGTCTGCCCGACCACCCACAGCTCGTACTCCTCGTACAGCGTCGTCCGCTTCGGCAACGGTGCCGCCTGCGGCGCCGGATCGCCGGGCGCCGTGCAGCCGGTCCAGTCGGCCTCGAAGCTGTCGCGCTGCAGCGCGCCGAGATAGGCCGGATGCGCCGCCTCGATGGTGAACCGGCGCACATCCTTGGAGGCGAGGTTGATGGTGACGTTGTCCTTCTCCGCGCACAGCACGGGCTCGCTGGCGCCGGTCACCTCGACCGCAAGCTCCTTCGCCGGCTGGGCCGCGGCCCCCGGCGCAAGCCAGCCCACCGCCACGAGGCACAGCGCTGCAACAAACGCCCCGCCCGTGACGATGCGCGCGCGGCATCCTGAATTGCGCATGGAGCCTCTCTCCCATTCGCCGCCGACTTATCCCCGGACGGCCCGGAAATGCGGCCGAAGCATATGGCACAAGAGGGGCGGGAGAGACAAACGCCGCGCGGGCCCTTTCCGCGCGCCGTCGGAGACGACCAACCCGGCATTGCACGGGGTGAGAGGGACGCCGCCAGTCGGCATCGGATTCATCGGCGCTGACGCGCGCTGTCCGTGCTCTATAGTGGGCCGGGAGGGCGCCCGCCCGAAGCCCGCCCCCGAGTTTTGCCCCGAGTTTTGCGGTGACCCGCTCCACACCCGATGCGCGCATTGTCCCAGATCCCGAAACCCCGCCCGCTCCCGAGAGGCGCCCGCCTGGTGGCTGCCACCCACAACGCCGGCAAGGTGGCCGAGTTGCGCGACCTGCTGGCGCCGTACGCCCTCTCCGTGCTATCGGCCGCCGAGCTGGGCCTGCCCGAGCCCGAGGAGACCGGCGCCACCTTCACCGCCATCGCCGAGCTCAAGGCGCTGGCCGCCGCCAGGGCCGCGGGCCTGCCGGCGCTTGCCGACGACTCCGGGCTGGAGGTGGAGGCGCTCGACGGTGCGCCCGGCATCTACTCGGCGCGCTGGGCCGGCCCCGCGAGGAATTTCAGCCTCGCCATGCAGTGGCTCGCCGACGAGGTGCGCGAGCGCGGCGGATGGGGCCGGCAGCCCGGCCCGCGCGCCGACTTCACGGCGGTGCTGTGCCTGGCCTGGCCGGACGGGAATGCCGACGCCTTCGAAGGCAAGGTGTTCGGTCATCTGGTCTGGCCGCCGCGCGGCGACAGGGGCTTCGGCTACGACCCGATGTTCGTCGCCGACGGGGAGACGCTGACCTTCGGTGAAATGGAGCCCGCCAGGAAGCATGCCATCTCCCATCGCGCCCGCGCCTTTGCCCTCTTCTCGCGCGCCTGCCTTGGCGGCGCCTGAGGCCGCGGGCTTCGGCATCTACGTGCATTGGCCGTTCTGCGCCTCCAAGTGCCCCTATTGCGACTTCAACAGCCACGTCCGCTTGGGGGGCATCGACGAGGCCCGCTTCCGCAGCGCCTTCCTCGATGAGCTGGCGCACTGGGCGGGCCTGGCGCCGGGCCGAACCGTGGGCAGCGTGTTCTTCGGCGGGGGCACACCTTCGCTGATGAGCCCGGCCACGGTGGGCGCTGTGATCGAGGGTATCGCGCGCCACTGGGCGCTCGCCGCCTGCGCCGAAATCACCCTGGAGGCCAATCCGTCGAGCGTGGAGGCCGGGCGCTTCCGCGGCTATCGCGACGCCGGCGTCAACCGTGTCTCGCTCGGCGTACAGTCGCTCGAAGACGGCGTGCTGCGCACGCTGGGCCGCCTGCACACCGCGGCCGACGCGCTGGCGGCCATCGCGATGGCCCGCGCCACCTTCGGCCGTTTCTCCTTCGACCTGATCTACGCCCGCCCCGGCCAGACCGCCGAGGCCTGGCGCGAGGAGCTGGCGCGGGCGCTGGCGCTGGCCGGCGCGCACCTGTCGCTCTATCAGCTCACCATCGAGCCCGGCACGCCGTTCGCCGACCTCAACGCGCGCGGCAGGCTCAACATCCCCGACGGCGAGCTGGCGCGCGCCTTCTACGACCTGACGCAGGACCTGACCGGGCGTGCCGGCCTGCCGGCCTATGAAATCTCCAACCACGCCGTCCCCGGCGAGGAGTGCCGCCACAACCTGCTCTACTGGCGCTACGGCGAGTACGCCGGCATCGGCCCCGGCGCACACGGCCGGGTCGTCGTGGACGGCGCCCGCCAGGCCACGGCCACGGAACGCAATCCCGAGCGCTGGGCGGCCCTGGTGGAGAGCCGCGGGCATGGGCTTGCCGAGACGAGGCCGCTGAGCCCCGCCGAGCAGGCCGACGAGGCCCTGCTCATGGGCCTGCGCCTCGCCGAAGGCATCGACCTCGACCGCCTGGCGGCGCTCAGCGGCCTCGCCCCGCGTCCGGACGCCCTGGCAGGGCTCGTGCGCAGCGGCCTCATCGAGCGCCCGTCGGATCGCGGCGCAGGCAGCCGCGTCCGCGCCAGCGCCGAAGGCCGCATGGTCCTCGATCAGGTGGTCCTGCGCCTGTCCTCGGCGTTGCAGCCGGTCTGAGCACGGCCCGCGCTACTTGCAGATGCGGCCGTCGCCGGTGTGGCGGGCGAGGTCGAGGTGGAAGTGGTCGTGGTGCAGGCCGTCGTAGCCGGGGCCGAGCACGGTGGTGAACACGCGGCACGAGCCGTCGTGCACCGCGCGCAGGAAGTTCTGCTCGACGGGCGAGCCGCTCCAGCCGCTCCTGACCTTCACGACACTGCCGTTCCCGAGCACGAAACCCGAGACGTCGACCGCATTGGCGTGGCCGTGCTCGGACAGCAGCGCGCCGTCCACGCCGTTCATAGGCCGGCAGGAGTAGGACCCGGCGACGGTGACGCCGACGACGTCGGCCCGCAGGTACCGGCGCGCGGCCGGCACGACGACGCGCTGCGCCCAGTAGTCGAGCGCGTGCACCATCTGGCATCCCACCAGGGCCGGCGGCTCGAAGGCCACCGTGCCGCCGGCGGTGGCCGATACCGCGAACGGCCTCAACGCGCCGCACACGCTGGGCCCGCCCAGCGATGCGCGCACCGTGACGAACGGCGGCGCCTCGTGCACCTGCCCCGACGCCAGGCACGCCCGCTCCTCCTCTGCCCGCCAGGGTTCGTCCCGCACGACAAAGCTCGGCGCGGTGCTGCACGCCGCGAGAGCCAGCACAGGCAGCACGCCCAACACAACGCCGACGCAGGACCGGACCATGGCGCCGGCGACTGTGGCGCGGCCCGGCTTAAGGCAGAGTTAGTTGCCTCCTCCCTCCGAGCGCTGACCGAGTAACCCAGGGTCAGGAGGGAACAGGTCAGAAGGGGACAGCTGCGGAAAGGCAACGTTAAGGTTACGCTCGGGCCGCCGAGGCCCAGGCCTCGCGTTCACCGCAATGCCATTGCAACCGAAGCGTTAGCCACGCGTTGTCGCGGCGTTTGCGCGATCGCGAGGGCGCGGTGCTAGCTTCCTCCGCTCGCGCGCCAAGGAGGACACGCGGCGAGGCCAACAGGATAGCTGTCGATGTCGTTGCTGAGGCTGGCGGTCTGGCTTGCCCTACTCGTGCTGCTGCTGCCGACCGACGCGCAGCAACAGGCGCGTTTCTCGCATTTTGCCAACAACGCCTTCGAGCGGCTCACCACCTTCTGCGACCGCAACGGCACCACCTGCGCCGTGGGCTCGCAGGTCTGGGCGACCTTCCTCAAGAAGGCAGAGTTCGGCGTGCGCCTGGTCGGCGACCTCCTGGGCGTCGGCGGCCAGCAGCAGCCGCCGGAGCCGGCGGTGCCTGCGCCCGGCCCCGCCCGCGATCCAACCCGCGACCGGCGCCCCGCCCGGCCGGACCCGCGAGGCACCCTGTCACCGTCGGACCTCTACCAGCCTCCCTGGCGCGGACCCGCGCGCTCCTGAACGGGCCGCCTGCGGCGTGCATAGCCCCTGCTTTCGCCTTTGACTCCACGGCGCGCCGACGCGAAGCTCGCGGAAACGGGGCAGAGCGATTCGCGCCATGAAGGCGAGCTTCGAACTGGAGGCGGTGGAGCTGCAGATCTACGGCGGGCCGGTGGCAGGCGTGGACGAGGCCGGTCGTGGGCCCCTCGCCGGACCCGTGGTGGCCGCCGCCGTCATCCTCGACCCCGCCAACATCCCCGACGGCATCGCCGACTCCAAGACGCTGGAGCCGGAGGTGCGGCGCGCGCTCTGCCGCGCGATCCTCGCCACCGCGCAGGTGGGCGTGGGCGTGGCCGGGGTGGACCGCATCGACGCCGACAACATCCTCAACGCCTCGCTGTGGGCCATGTCGGTGGCCGTCGCCGAGCTGCCCTCCCGGCCCCGGCTGGCGCTAATCGACGGCAACAAGGTGCCGCCGCGGCTCCGGTGCGCGAGCCGCGCCATCGTGCGCGGGGACGCCAAGTGCCTCTCCATCGCGGCGGCCTCCATCGTGGCCAAGGTGACCCGCGATGCCATCATGGTCGAGCTGGCCCGCGCCTACCCAAACTACGGCTTCGAGCGCCACAAGGGCTACGCCACGCCAGAGCACCACGCGGCCATCGAACGCCTGGGGGTGACCCCGCACCACCGGCGCTCGTTCAAGACCGTGCAACTGGCCCTGGGCTTGGTGGAGCTGGACGCGGTGGAGCCGGGCGAGGCCGGCGAGCGGCAAACGGAGAGCCGGCCGAACCCGGGCGCAAGATTGGCTGGCGCAAACTTGGCCTGACAAGCCCGCGCCGGCGGGCTATAGGGGCCCGCATGATCCGACGCGCCTACGACTGGACCCTGCGCATGGCGGCGCATCCCAAGGCGCCGTACGCCCTGTTCTGGGTGGCTTTTGCCGAGAGCTCGGCGTTTCCGATCCCCCCCGACGTCATGCTCATTCCCATGGTGGTGGCCAATCGCGCCAGGGCGTGGGTCTATGCCGCCATCTGTACCGCCGGCTCGGTGCTGGGCGGCATCGTGGGCTACGCCATCGGCTATTTCCTCTACGAGACCATGGGCCAGTGGCTCATCAACCTCTACGGCCTCGCTGCCCAGGCAGAGGCCTACCGCGCCGCCTACAACGACTGGGGCCTGTGGATCATCCTGATCAAGGGCATGACTCCCATCCCCTACAAGCTCGTTACCATCGCCAGCGGCGCCGCCGCCTTCGACGTCTGGGTATTTCTCGCGGCTTCCATCGTAACGCGCGGGGCGCGCTTCTTCCTGGTCGCCGCCCTGCTCTACTGGTTCGGCGAGCCCATCCGCGGGTTCATCGAGCGTCGGCTGACACTCGTTACCACCGCGTTCTTGGTGTGTCTGATCGGGGGTTTTGTCGTCGTTCGGTACTTCATCTGAGCCCAATCCGGAGGCGAGTTCGACCTGCCATGCTCGACGTTGCACACGTTTCTCCTGGCCTTCGGCGCCTTTCCGCCGGCACACTCGCGGCCCTTCTGCTGGCCGTGGCGGCTGCCGTGATCCTCTCGGCGCTGGCGTTCGAGCACATCGGCGGCTACACGCCCTGCCCGCTGTGCCTGCAACAGCGCGACGCGTACTATCTCGGCGTTCCCGCCCTGGCCGCGACCCTCGTTGTGCTGCGCCTGCCGCGCCCGAAATGGGCGGCCGGGCTCCTCGCCGCGGTCGCGCTGGCGTTCCTGGTTAACGCCGGCCTCGGCACCTACCAGGCCGGGGCCGAGTGGAAGTTCTGGGACCCGCCCGCCACCTGCGCCTCGCCGTCGAGCCTGCCCAGCTTCGACCTGAACCACATGAATCTCGACCGCATGCCCGCCTCCTGCGGGGTGGCCTCGTGGCGCTTCCTCGGGCTGTCGTTCGCGGGCTGGAACGCGGTGTTCTCGGCGGGGCTCGCAGTGGGCGCGGGTTTGGCCTCCCTTAAGGCAGTGGCGAGGTCCGGCTAGCCCTGCCGGCCGGGCACCGCTAGGCTCTGCCGGCCACCAAATCTGGGAGATGGGGGAATGCGCCTTCCCACTCTAGCCCTGGGCCTCGTCGCGCTGCTGGCGCTGCCGGCCCTGCTTGTCGTCACCCGCGACGCCGGGCCCACCGCGCGTGCCGCCCAGCAGGGCGCCAAAGCCAAGACCACCAAGGCCAAGGCGGCCAGGAAGGCGCCCTCCAAGGCGACCGCCAAGCCGAAGCCCACGCCGGCCAAGGAGCTGTTCGGGGCGGTCAAGACCCCGGCCCCGCTCGCCGCCCGCTCCATCGGCTTCTACGCCAAGGGCTGCCTCGCCGGCGCTGCCCCCCTGCCCGTCGACGGCCCCGCCTGGCAGGCCATGCGCCTCTCGCGCAACCGCAACTGGGGCCACCCGGACCTCATCGCTCTGATCGAGAAGTTCGCCGCCGACGCCCGCGAGAAGGACGGCTGGCCCGGTCTGCTCGTGGGCGACATCTCCCAGCCGCGCGGCGGGCCCATGCTCACCGGCCACGCCAGCCACCAGGTGGGCCTCGACGCCGACATCTGGTTTACGCCCATGCCCGACCGGCGGCTCAGCGAGAAGGAGCGCGAGGATCTCTCGGCCATCTCGATGCTGGCCGACGACCGCGTGTCGGTGAACCCGCAGGTGTGGAGCGAGGCGCACGTGCGCCTCCTGAAGCGCGTGGCTTCCTACCCGCAGGTGGAGCGCGTGCTGGTGCACCCGGCCATCAAGAAGGCCGTGTGCGAGGCCACCAAGGCCGATAAGGGCGCGGCCCGGGCGTGGCTCGGCAAGGTGCGGCCCTACTGGGGCCACTACTACCACTTCCACATCCGCATCGCCTGCCCCAAGGGCAGCGCCGCCTGCGAGCACCAGCCGGCGGTCAGCGGCGAAGACGGCTGCGGCGCGGAGCTGACCCGCTGGCTCAAGCTCGTGAAGCCCGCCCCGCCCGCCGCCACCCCGGCGAAGCCCGCGCCGCCGGCGCACGAGCGCCATCCGATCACGCTCGATCAGCTGCCGGCCGCATGCCGTGCCGTGCTGGCCAGCGGCAGCCCCACCGCCGCTGCGCCCGCGGCACCTGTGGCGCCGACGCCGCGGACGCCCGCGGCAGGTTCCATCGCCAAGCCCGCCGCGGACAAACCCGCTGCCGCGCCGGCCGCCGCCAAGCAGGCCAAACCCGCCCCCAAGAAAGCCTCCTTCGCCGACTAGGCCGCTATCCCGCCGAGGGGGGAGGGTCGGGAACACGCCGCGCGGAGCGCGCAGGTTGGATGGCCGCGAAGCGCGTAATCCGCTTTTGGCGAAGCCGTAGTCCGCTGTTGCGGTCGCCGTCGCGCACGTGGGAGCGGCGGATTGCGCGGCCCGATCCGCCTACGCCGCCTCCAGCCTCTCCAGCTCCCGCGCGAACTCCCCGCGCAACCGCTGCGCCTCATCGTCGGGCAGCCAGCTGGCCATCTGGGGAAACACGGTGCGCCAGTACGACACCTCCTTGGTCGACCAAGGCGCCTGCGGCGCGGCGCGCGCCGTCGCGAGGATGCCCAGCAGTTCGGCGCGCACGTCCTCGGGATCGGGGTCGTAGCACTGGGCCGGCGGCGCCCCGAACATGTCGAGCTGCCGGTGGTCGGCGCCGTAGTGCGTGAACTCCGGGCTCGCGTCGGACTGATCAGGATGGTCAGAGTGCACCATGAATCCGCCGTCCGCAATTGCCCATCGTCGACAGATTGGCAGATTCGACCCGCCATAGCGATAGCCGGGGCAGCGTTTCCCCAGCTCAGAGCCCTTCGGCGGCCTCTGGCACCGCCAGCGCGCCGGCAACCGAGAGCTTGGCATGGTCTGCGAGATCGCCGGCGAGAATAGCATCGAGCAGCGCGGCCTGCTGCGGCTCCAGCAGCACAAGGCGGCCAACAACGTTGAGGAGATCCATGAGATCGCTGGTGTACTCGTGCGGCCAGTGCTCGGGCTGGATGTCGCCGAGTGGCGAGGGCCTGCGGCGGTCGCCGATGATCGGGCGCCAGCGGTCGCGCTTGCGGTAGCTGAACCACTGGCGCAGGACGTTCATGCCCGAGACCTCGTAGGCCCAGACCTCGGGCGGGACGCTGTCGATGTAGCCCTTGCCGATGTGGAGGCGGCGCTTGGCAGCGTTGTAGGTCATCTCGCCGGGCAGCGGCTCGGGCGCACCGGGGATGGTGCCCCCCTTGGGGATAGTCGGGGCCTCGCTCTTGGGCAGACGGGGCGCGCCGAACGGGCGGCCGGCTTTGGGGTCGGCGAAACGCTCGCCGTAGGTGTGGAGCCACACCACCTCGCGGCCGAGCGCGGCGGCCTTGGCGAACAGGGCCGCATCCGCCGTGAGGGGCACGCGCAGGCCGGGCCGCACCAAGTCTTTCTGGAAACGCGCCGTGAACGCAGGATGCGCCAGCACGGCCGCGATGTAGGCCATCATGTCCTCGGCCGACACGCGCGTGCCGTAGGCCTTCGCGAGATGTGCGAGCAGCGCCGGCTTGATGTTGGGCGTCTTCGCTTCCGCGTCGCGCCACAGGGGATAAACACGCCCACCGAACGAACCCTTGTATTGATCGTAATCCGGAATGAGAGACGTCAGTGTAAGCGCCGGACCTGCCGTAGGGGCCGAGCGAGCCAACGCTGCAATAAAGAGCTGCTTCGGCGAATAGGTGGCCCACAAAGTCGGATTTGCCTGATTGATGACCCTGCTGTCAGGGATTATCCACTGCCGATCGAATGAGCGATACCCATAACGGACCGGTGATACTGGAGGCCCCAGCTCCTCTACGATTGGCGTTACCGGGTGAGCGAATCCAGCCAGCGGCGTTTTGACGACCTTGCGAAGGTGCCTGTCACCTGGCTCGCCATCCCTAAAATGAGACTGAAACAGGTCTTCCTTCTTCACCGGATCTCGCTCGCTGACGAGGCGTTTCCAGCGCGCAACGAGTGAAGCGGCATCGCTCGCAATCACCCAGGTCCTACCCGGTTGAACGCCAGACCCATTGTAGATGAAGACGTCTGCGAGCGCGGGGAAGCTTATCCATACGCCCTCCTGCTCAGGCAGGTATGGCTCACGCCAGCCAGACGGACCCTCTTTCCAGTTGCGACCCTTAAACGACAACTTGGCGAGAGCCGCAAACTTCTCATGCTCACGATGTCCCGCAGGCAAAGCCGTGTACCTCAGCCGTGCCGGCGTTTCGCGGTCCTTTCTTGGCGTGCGCGCCGCCAGCACGATGCACACGGGCTGCTGCACGCCCTGGAAGATTCGTGTCGGCACATCCGGTTGATGACCCTCGGGCGAACAGTCGATGACCCAGATGGCCGCGCAGTCGCGGCGCATTTCCTCGCGCATCTTCTGGAAGCCGGGCCCGTTGAGAAAGCCGGCCACCGTTATGAAGCAGACGATGCCGGAGCGGTCATGCTCGAGCTCGCCAGTGGCGGCGTACCAGCCCGAGCCGAATACCTTCAGCGTCGCCCAGCGCCAGAAATAGACATACAGGTTCTTCAGGTGCTTGGCATGGGCGCCGACACCCCATTCTGGCGGCGGCAGCCAGAGATCCATGGGGGCCGTTGTATGAACTTCCTCCATTCCTGGCGTCTGCCGATCGGCGACGTTGCTGCCGCGCTCGATCCAGCCGCCGCGGTCCTTGGCCTTCTCCTTATAGGGTGGATTCCCAATCACAACGGTGATGGGCACCTCGCGCTTGATCCGGTTCGCCTCTTTGCGGGACTCGCCGATGGGCGCGACCAGGGCCGAGAACTGCGTCTCGGTCGCATAGGGGTCGCCCAGCGTGTCTGTCACGTAGAGCTTCGGCGTCGGCACGGTCTTGCGGCTGCCGTTGCCGATCAGGCTCTGCATCTCGGCAATGAGGCGCAGCTGCGCCACCGCAAACGGGCCGAACTGCAGCTCGAAGCCGAAGATGCGGTCCACCGCAGCAGCGATGGCCCCGGGAACCGCGCCCGGCCCCTGGTCCTCCTCGATGGTCGCGGCAATGCGGTTCAGCACCCCAAGCAGGAACGTGCCGGTGCCCACGGCGGGGTCGCAGATCGTCACCGACGACGACGCGAGCCCCTCGCGCCGGTTGAACAGCTTGGTGTCGCGCAGCGCCTCGTCGGTGAGGCGCACCATGGCGTTCACCACCTCGGGCGGCGTGTAGTAGGAACCGGTCCGCTTGCGCAGATCGTTGTCGTAGACCTCCAGGAAGTGCTCGTAGAAATAGAGCCAAGCCTCGGGGTCGCCCTTGCTGACGGCCGACCACTCCACCTCGTTGAGGACGCGCCGCAGCGTGTCGAGCGCAGTCGCCAGCGCCTTCTTGATGTTGTCGTCGTCGACCAGGAGCCGCAGCGCCGTCCCGATCAGCGTGCTCGACTTGCGCAGCTCGTTGGCGGCCGTATCGAGGCCCTTGGCGAGATCGACATCGCGCACCCGCGCCACCAGCAGGCCGAAGGTGACGGCCTGGGCATAGCCGTCGGCGAACTGCTCGTTGCTGGCGTCTGGGAACAGCAGGTTGCGCCACTCGCCGGCCAGCGAGGTGAGCCCTGGATTGCTGCGCACCAGCTCCTCGGCCACCTCCTCACGCAGCAGCCGGCACAGGCGCGCGCTGATCTTCGCCAGCTCCTTGGCGCTCTTGGGTGCAATCGGTTGCCAGCGGAGGAAGTCCGAGAACAGCGCCAACAGCTCGGACGGCCCGGACAGGGCCGAGCCGGACGTCTCGATGTCGCCTTCAAGTCGCACGACTGAGCTCACAAGCTGTCCATCGCGCCAAAGGCTGAAGCTGTTACCGTCGGTGTAGACGAGGTTGGGCAGCGTCTTGAGCTTGCTCCACTGCTTCTTGTCGTGCTCGTCCGTGAATTTGCGCGGATCGGCGCCCTTGCCGGGCGCCTTCACCTCGATGAAGCCGGCGAGCGCATGCCGCAGCGTCACGGCAAAGTCGGGACGGGTCGAGAGCTCCGAAAGGGTCGTTTCGGGAATGGCGGCAACCGCGTCACGCGGCAAGTCCGCCAGTTGCGCGAGGTCCGCAATCAGGGCTTCCAAGGGACTGCGAAGTTGGTCTTCCGGCGCTCCGACAATGGCCCGGTTGGCGAATTTCCTCTTTGCGGCGGCACCGAACGAGGCAATCGCTGCCGCGAGATCAAGCCCCCTGCCCACGTGCCTGCCCCGACACCCCCGACTTGAAGAATCAGCCAAGCACTATTCCGCACCCGCCCGTAGTGATCAAGCTTCGATAAGCTTCCCACCCTACTCCGTCCACGGTACGCCGCCGGCGTACGTGCGGCAGCTCGCCGCGGCGAGGCAGCCGGCGTCAACGGGGAGCAGGATGCCGGCGCTGTCCCCTCCGGGTCTCGTCCGAACGCTGCGCGCGAACGTTGCGCTGCCGACCATCCAGGAGCAATCCCGGCGTCACGCTCCCTCGCCCTGCGGGACCCCGGCGCGGCGCTGCGCGTAGCTGTACCCCAGCAGCGCCGCCGCGCTCGCGACGCCCGCCGCGTCGATCCACGCCGCCCCGGCGAACGCCTCGGGCGGCAGCACCACGGCCAGCGCCAGCAGGCCGTAGAGCATGCGCGCCGGCGGCGACAGCGGCGACAGCGCAAAGCCCACTACCGCGGCGGTGCCGAGATAGATGCCGAACAGCACGCGCGCCAGGTTGAACACGATGGCCACGGTGGGACCGTCCATCAGCAGGCTGGGCGTCAGCACGAACAGGAACGGCAGCAGGAACGTGCTCCAGCCCACCAGGCAGGCGATCCACCCGGTGGTCCAGCCGTCGGTGCGGGCGATGTTGGCCGCGGCGTAGGCGGCGAACGCCACCGGCGGCGTGATCATCGACAGGATGCCGTTGTACATCACGAACATGTGCGCGGCCATCGGCGTCACGCCGAGCTTGATGAGCGCCGGCGCCAGCAGCGTGGCGGTGAGGATGTAGACGCTCACCGTCGGCAGGCCGATGCCGAGCAGGAAGGCGAGCACGGCGATCAGCAGCAGCAACAGGAAGATGTTGTCGCCCGACAATGCCACCAGCTGCAGCGTCATGCCGAAGGCGAGGCCGGAGATGCTCATGATGCCCACCATGAGCCCCGCCGCGGCGCCGATCAGGATGATGTCGAGCGAGACCCGGCCCGTCTCGACGATCGCCTTCAGCACCTGGCCGACGCTGGCGCGCCGGCCGCGGTAGCCGAACACGAGCGCGAACAGCATCAGCATGGCGGTCGCGACGATGGCGACCTTCTCCGGCGTCAGGCGGAACACCTCGGGGTAGACGAGGCCGGCGATCAGGAAGGCGATGGGGACCAGGAAGTGCCAGCCCGACTTGAGCACCTCGCCGACGGGCGGCGCGTCGGCGATGGCCGCGGCGCCGATCCTGTGCTTGGCGGCCTCCAGGTCGACATGGAAGAACAGGCAGGCGTAGTAGAGGAACGCGGGGATGGCGGCAGCGATGCACACGGTGCCGTAGGAGACCTGCAGGAATTCCGCCATGATGAAGGCCGAGGCGCCCATCACGGGCGGCATCAGCTGGCCGCCCGTGGAGCCCACCGATTCGATCGCCGCGGCGCGATAGGGCGAGAATCCCGAGCGGATCATGGTGGGGATGGTGACGATGCCCACCGCCAGCACGTTGCTCACCGCACTCCCCGACACCATGCCGAACAGCGCCGAACCCACCACCGCGATCTTGCCGGCGCCGCCGCGGAAACGGCCCATCGCCGACATGGCGATGTCGGCGAAGAAGTCGGCCCCGCCGGTGCGGGCCAGCACTTGGCCCAGGATGGTGAAGGGAATCACCACCAGCACCGCCACCTGCAGGATCGTGCTGATGATGCCGTTGGTGTCGAGGCCGAGGTAGACGAGCAGCCGCTCCGGCGATACCGGCCGCGTCTGGAAGGCCGCGGAGAAGTGCGGGCTGACGAAGATGTAGACCGCCATCGCCGCGATGATGCCGACGAAGCCGAGCCCCGAGATGCGCCGGCTGGCTTCCAGCACCAGGAGGATCAGTGCGGCGCTGCCGACGATGCCTTCGAGCGACATCAGAGGAACTTCGAACGTCAGCCGCTCGTAGAACACGGCGATCCAGCCGCAGATCGACAGCGACAGGGCGGCGGCGGCCCAGTCCAGCCAGCGCGCCAGGCGCCCGCGGCTCCCGATCAGGGCCCAGAGCAGGCACGCCGCGAGTGCTGCATAGACCGCCAACGGCACGTCGCCCGAGCGCACCTGGCGGAAGACGGCATAGGCCGCGAGCCCCACAAAAGCGGCGGCGCCGGCCCAATCGAAACGCGCGCGCTGCGTCTGCTCGGTAACGAAGGCCAGGGCCAGCGACAGCCCCAGGCAGACTGCCAGCAGCTGCTCGGTGTAGAGCGCCAAGTTGAACGCCTGGCGCGGCACGTCGAGCACCCACAGCGCCACGACCGCGACCAGCAGCGCCTGGAGAACGTTGGCGGCGACGACGGTCGCCCGCGAGGCGGCGGACGCGAACTCCGCCGCGCTCGGAACGATGCGCTCCTCGCTCACTGGTTCGCCTTGGGCTGGAAGCCCTTCTCCTTGAAGTACCTCAGAGCGCCCGGATGGTAAGGGATGTCATACTGCTTGTAGAGACCGGCGGCGGAGAAGTCGCGCAAGACCGGCTGCACCGCGACCAGGTCCGCCTTGTTGCTTTCGAGGGTGCCCACGACCTTGTAGACGATATCGTCGCTGACCTTGGCGTTGGTGAACAGCACGTTGTCGTAGGCATACACCTTCATCCGACCCGTGACGCCGATGAACGCCGGACCGGGGTTCACCTCGCTCAGGTAGCCGTAGGGGAAGAGCTTGCGGCTGGCGGCCATGCCCGCATCCGGAATCTCCAGCACCCGCAGCCCGCCGACGGTGGCGTCCACCTCGCGCACCTTGCCGCCGCCGAAGGCGAACATGAAGGTGTCAGCGTTGCCGCCGAGAAAGTCGTCGGCGCCGCGCAGCACGTTGGGAACCGGCACCGCCTTGACATCGGTCGCCGCCAGCCCGCCGGTCACAAGCATTGCATTGGTGATCACGTCGATGGTGCGCATGGCCGAGTAGCCGAGCGGCACACGCTTGCCCTTGAGATCGGCGACGGTCTTCAGGTCGCCGTCCTTGCGCACGAAGAACGCGACCCTGAGCGGATGGAGGGAGCCGATCAGGCGCAGGTCCGGCTGCTGGCCCGCCGCCGTGCCGCCCTTGGTGACGTTCGCCACTTCGGCGATGTTGGCAATGCCGAGTTCGGCCTCGGCGCGACCGACCATCGGGATCAGCGTGGTCTCGCCGGCGGTCGGCTGTACCAGCACGTTGAGCCCGCCCTTCTCCTTCAGCACCTTGGCGATGGCCGAGCCGGTGGTGTGGTTGAGCGTCCCCGGCTGCATGGTTGCGATGCCGTAGGTCTGCGCGGTGGCGCCCGCCGGGCCCATGGCGAGCACGCCCGCCAGCAGCGCTGCCCATTTGGAGATGCTGCGTCTGGAGATGCTGCGTCCGCGCGGTGCGCGGCGCAGGGCGGAGCGGTTGCGATGATTGGACATGCGGCACCTCCTCCCAAGGTCCTTGTGCTCGCGAAGCGGCGGCCATTGGAGAGGCCACGATTCCATCTTCCGAGCGCGCGAGCGTCCTTGGTAGCGGCAGCCCGCACCCGCCGCAAGGGCGCCAATAGTATGGCAGAATTGCCGCAGTGCGACGCACGCGCAGGCATCCCGCCCACACTTCGGGCGCGGTGTCGCGTGGCAACCAACGCGGCGCTCGGGCGTTAACTGCGCACGCGCACGTCCGTCACCGGACTTGCGCAAGGCCAACAGTGGAGGCTCATCATGTCATGCAAGACGGAAGTGAGCGCGGCCGCGCTGGCTTTGGCGCTCATGTGTGGCGCAGCCGCGGCACAGCAGGTCGCACCGCCCGAGGTGCGGCCGGAGAAGCCGAGAACCCCGGTTGCCGGACAGATCGTGGCGCAGCCTGAGGAAAGCGTCCTGGCGCGCGATGTCATCGGCCAGACGGTGACGGCGCCCGACAACACCAAGATCGGCACCGTCAGCGACCTGGTCTTGAGCAAGGACGGACGCAGCGTCGAGGGGTTCGTGATCGGCGTGGGCGGCTTCCTCGGCATCGGCGAGAAGAACGTGGCGCTCAAGATGGACGAGCTCAAAATGGCGCCCGCAGCGGATGGGAGTGTCCGCCTCACCGCGGATCTCAAGAAGGACGAGCTGGCCAATGCCCCGGCCTTCAAGTCGCGCAAGGATATGGAAGCCGAGAAGCGCGCCTCCGAGCGCCCGGCCCGGCCCAGCCCGGGCACGGGCGGCCCAACTACGCGTTAGGCAACGCATGCCTGAATGAGCAGCGGGCGGCGTCATCGGCGCCGCCCGTTGCTGTCCGGGGGGCGGGGGGCCCCGCCGGATCCACCCCGATCCGCGCCAGTCAGCAGGTTGGGATGGGCCCGAAAGACCCCGTAACCCAAAACGTCCGAGCCGCACCCGCTCCTGGGCGCGATGTTCTCACCCGCCGACATGTCACAGGCCTGTAACAGCGCGGCCCCCGCATGTTGCGAGAGCGGAAAATGCCCCGCTCGGACTATAATTTTCCAGACTCGCGTGCCAGATGGGAGCGACGGCACACCGCCGTTAGCGGTGCGCGCCCCGGCGCTGCCCGGCGCGTGCCGCCACGCCGCCAACCCGCAGTGACGCTCTCGTCACTCGATTTTGCTGTTACCCATGATGAACCTCTATTCAGGTCAGAGCGACGAACCCAACGTCCGACGCCTGGGCGGGCTGCCGCGATGAGCCGGGCCGCTCAGGACGCCGA
>DATBKR010000013.1:0-3472 GCA_036555805.1 Hyphomicrobiaceae bacterium
CGCAGCCGGGCGGCCGGGGCATAGTGGCGCGTCAGCATGCCGGGCGAGGCGGGTGCGTTCGCCTGGCCCATCGCCACCGCCACCGGCCGGCCCAGCACGCGCGCGATGTCCTCGCGCGCGACGGCGCCGAGCCGCAGCACCGCCGGTTCGGATCCGGTCGCGTCGACGACGGTCGACTCCAGCCCGATGGGCGCCGGCCCGCCGTCCAGGATCATGGCGACGCGGTCGCCCAGGTCGTGCGCGACGTGCGCTGCGGTGGTGGGGCTCACGTGACCCGAGCGGTTGGCGCTGGGCGCGGCGATGGGCACCCCCGCGGCGTTGAGCAGCGCCTGCGCCACCGGGTGGCCGGGCACGCGCACGGCGATGGTGTCGAGGCCTGCGGTTGCCAGCTCCGCGATCGGGCAGCCGTCCCGCTTGCGCAGCACCAGGGTGAGCGGCCCCGGCCAGAACGCGCGCGCCATGATGGCGCCCGTCTCCGTCAGCTGCCCCAGCTCCGCCGCCGCCTCCGGCGTGGCCACGTGCGCGATCAGCGGATTGAACGACGGCCGCCCCTTGGCCGCGAAGACCGCCGCGACGGCCCGGCTGCTGGTCGCATCGGCGCCGAGCCCATACACCGTCTCGGTAGGAAAGGCGACGAGTGCCCCGCCCCGCAGCGCCCCTGCTGCAGCTGCAATCGCGTCCGGCGATGCGTTCACTATACCCAAGCCGCAGCCACCCTCTGCAACGCGCGGGTCTGCGCAGGCTGCACTTCTGCACCGGTCTCCGCGGGCGATGGCCGCAGGCAGCGCACCACCTCGCAACAACGTCATCCCCGCGAAGGCGGGGACCCATCTCACCTCTACACGGGATTGGATGGGAGGAGGGTATTTTCCTCACCCCAAGGGGTGCTCACCCCCGGGGAAAGGCCCGGGTCTACAGCGGCGTGCCGCCGTAGGGCGTGGCGAAACAGGTCGCCGGGGCGGCGCCCAGCTGGCTGCAGATGCGCGCAGCGTCGGCTTCGGTCGCGACCGGCCCGGCGATCAGGCGGTAGCTGCCGTTCTTCGCGCGCGGCGCCACAATGCGCGGCTTGAGCGCGGCGAGCGCGTCGCCGTGCTGCTGGGCCAGCTGGCCCCAGCTCATGCGCAGCTCGTGCAGCGACGGGCCCGTCGCCAGCTGCACCGCCAGCTTCGGCGCGCCGGCGCGCGTCACGACCGGCTCACCGAACACGATCTCCGCCTTGGCGATGCTCCCGGTTTCGATCTGCGCGGGGGTCGCCGGCGCGGGCTCCTGCGTTGGCCGGAAAGGCGGCTCGCTTGTTGTGCTGAGCGAGGTCTTGTCCGCATCGGCGGCGGGCGTGGGGGGGGCACCGGCCGCCGGCTGACCGTTGATGGTGGAAACGCGGTCCTCGAGCGCGCTCAGGCGCGTCTGCACCACCTTCTCGTTGATGACGCGCTCGCCCACCGCCTCCTGCAGCTGCGACACATCCTTGCGGATCTCGCTCAGGCTGCCCTGCATGGAGCGCACCTCCGTCATCACCGTGGCCTGCGAGGAGCTGCCGGTTGAGCCGGTCGCGGCGGGGTCGAGGCTTGCCTGCGGCGGCGACGCTGAAGTCGCACCCTGCGGGGGGAAGGCGAGGACGGCGAGGTAGGCGAGGGCTCCGCACGCCAGCAGGGCCCACATGGAGAGGTAGACCTTGATGAACCGGCGTGAGCGAGTGGGTTGAGCGATATGCGCCGCCATGGCCGAACGCGTCCTTGTTAGGTGTTGAATCGAGCTTTTGCGCGGACGCGCGACGAGAAGCGCAATCGAATCGCGGCAACGGTCTCAAATAGGGCAGAGTCGGTCAACGCGGCCGCCCGGAGGTCGGGTCAACCTTTGTGGACGTGTGCCCGGAGCGCCATAGGTGTGGCAGTTGATGGAAAACGGCTCGGCTGCGGGGCGTACGCGAGCGCCCGTGGTGTTAAGCCGCCGTCCACGGCTCACCCGCGATCTTCCAGGACAGGCCGGGTCGGCTAAGATGCATGCAAAACCAGAGCAGGCGGTACGGAAGTCGCCCCTGCAACTTTATGTATGAAGGTCGCTTCTGCCTCTGCAGCTTCTGAGCGCAACTCACACGAAGCATCCCCGCATGGCCGATAGCCCCCTCCTGGTCGTTGTCCTCGCCGCCGGCAAGGGCGTGCGCATGCACTCCGTGCTGCCCAAGGTAATGCACCCCGTCGGGGGGCGCCCGATGCTGTCGCACGTGCTGGCCGGCGCTGTCTCCCTGGGGGCGGAGCGCATTGCGGTGGTGGTGGGGCCCGACATGGAGCCGGTGTCGGCGGAGGCCGCGCGCGTGGCGCCGCAAAGCGAGATTTTCGAGCAGTCGGAGCAGTTCGGTACCGCGCATGCCGTGCTGGCCGCACTGCCCGCGCTGGCGCGGCACACCGGCACCGTGCTGGTCGTGTTCGCGGATTCGCCGCTGGTTGAGCCGGCAACCCTGCGCCGCATGATCGGCGCGCTCGACGCCGGCGCCCACATCGCGGTCCTCGCCTTCGAGCCGGCCGACCCGTGCGGGTACGGCCGTCTCATCGTCGATGCCGCGGGGCGCGTGGCCGCCATCCGCGAGGAGAAGGACGCCTCGGAGGCGGAGCGCGGCATCCGCCTGTGCAACGCGGGCGCCATGGCGTTCCGCGTGTCGCGCCTCGCCGAGCTTCTCGCCCGCATCGGCAACGCCAATGCCAAGGGCGAGTACTATCTCACCGATGCCCCCGCCCTGGCGGCGGCCGAGGGTCTCGTTGCCGTGCCGGTCATCTGCCCCGCCGAGGAGGCACTGGGCGTCAACTCGCGCGCCCAGCTCGCGGCGGCGGAGGCGGTGTTCCAGCGCCGCGCCCGCGCCCGCGCCATGGACGGGGGCGCCACACTGATCGCGCCCGAGACCGTGTGGTTCAGCCACGACACGGTGCTGGGCCGCGACGTGCTGGTCGAGCCCAACGTGTTCTTCGGCCCCGGCGTCGTCATCGAGGACGGCGCGCACATCATGGCCAATTGCCACATGGTGGGGGCGCGCATCCGACAGGGGGCGCGCGTCGGCCCGTTCGCGCGGCTGCGGCCCGGCGCCGACATCGGGCCCACCGTGCACGTCGGCAACTTCGTGGAGGTGAAGAACGCGCGCCTGGAGGCCGGCGCCAAGGCCAATCATCTGAGCTACATCGGCGACGGCCGCGTCGGCGCCGGGGCCAACATCGGGGCGGGCACGATCTTCTGCAACTACGACGGCATCGACAAGCATTTCACCGATGTGGGCCAGGACGCCTTCGTCGGCTCCAATTCCTCGCTGGTGGCGCCGGTGAAGATCGGCGACGGCGCCTACATCGGCTCGGGCAGCGTCATCACACGGGACGTGGAGGCCGATGCCCTCGCGCTCGCCCGGTCGCCGCAGGACGCCCGCTCGGGCTGGGCCGCCAAGTTCCGGCGGCGCAAGCACAACGCGAAGAAGAAGACGCCTTGAGGACGG
>DATBKR010000014.1:0-4343 GCA_036555805.1 Hyphomicrobiaceae bacterium
ATGATCTGGGCAAAGTTTCTAAGGCGCGAGGCTGAGGCCGGTGGGTTTGAGTTGCTGGATACGTCCAGGATTTCGATCGACGAGAGCGTTGAATACATTCGCGAGCGTCTCGGAACTTGGCGATCTGGCGGATAGTCCGCAACGGGTCACAATCGACAGGCGGCAACCGCTCCACGGACGAAGTGACCCGAAACCTGTCGTCAGGTCAGCCGCTTGGGCGCGTGCGGTGTATGCTGCCTTGCCTCTAAGCCGAGGGACGATCTGAAGCCCGACGCGATACCCCAAGCAGCGGACCTGGCCTGCGACGGGTTCCGCGCCGCCGATCGCAGATCGGCCGAGGTCCGCTCTTGTATAACCGCGCCAGACAATCGAACGCTCATGCCGTCGCGCTGGCCAAGGCCACCGAAGCGCCATCCGCCCACTACACGTTCAGACCGAAAATGATGTTAACGGCGCGTTGGACCTCCCGGAAGCGGCGTGCACCGAGCCTGAAGATGACCTCCACCAGTCCGTCTTGGGGTCGGTCGATCGCGAAGGCGAGGCGGCTGGGAGTGAATTCGACAAGCCGGAGCCTGAGGTGGCCGGCGTAGCGGTCGGGATCGTGGGTCTCGAGATAGCAGACGCCGCCGTCTTCGTCCTCGAATTGCCGCTGAAGCAGGACGTAGGGTCGCATGGGCGCGTCGGGATCGTAGTCGGCAGCCGGGTGCTCGTTGCCGAACGAGACCTCGAAATACTGGTCGTCGAAGTCGCTGACGGTGACATAGCGCGCGCGCAGCTTCATCGGGAGACGTTGGGTAGATGAGATGCGGTGAACACCACGCCATCGGCGATAAACGGCGCGGTGTCGTCCAGACCGGGACCACCTTTCTCAGCGACTGCCAGGCACAAAAGCGAGCACGCGGACCATAGCACAAAGTTGCTGCAGTCCAGCCCGCTGCGCGAGGGGCAGCACAATGCTGGTCGCTTCCTACTACTTGGAATTGTTGCGTTCCATGCGTTCTTTGATGAAAGCGAGAGTCGGCTTGTCGTTCACAATCTCTTGGACGCTTTCGAGCCCGAAGAGTGTGAAGCCGTAACAGCCTTCTTCGGTGCTGTCGTGAACCCAAAGGACGCCATCCTCCGGCTCGAGGTCGATGGCGATTTCGGCCAGAAGCTCCTCGCTGATGCCCAGTCGTGCGGCGGCGCGGGGCAGGGTGAATACGTCGGATATGGCGGCCATGGGGGAGCCCGGCTGGCTGGCGCTTAGCTGCGCGCGCGCCGCAGCGCATTGCGCACGGCCTTGTCCGTCTTGGCGAGCCCGAACATCTCCGGGTTGAACCGGCCGCCGCTCCAGCGCTTCATGCGACGCTGCTCGTCAACCTCGCCGAGCTCTGGCGCCAGCAACACGCGCAGGAATTCGAAGTAGCCGGATGTGCCGCCGACATCCTCGGGCGGACAACAGCGCGCGCCGTCGATGCAGGATGGCTTCTTCGGCGCTGGCGTGGCTGCCACAAGCTTCTCTAGCGTGACGGTGTGCCGCCAATTGTCGCCGAAGCCGTAGACGTAGGTGAAGGTGACCCCGGGCTCGCGGCTGAAATCCCGCATTCGGACTTCCTGTGCGTCATACACACGCGCTTCATCGTCCGTGCGCTCGGCCGAGAGGCTCCAGGTATCGCCGTAGGTCAGGCCGCCGACCTCGAATTCATGCAGGTGGGCATCCTTCCAGCCCATGGCGGCCTGTATGATGCGATGCATGTCGGCGAGCGTTGTGTCGAGTGGCACGATGAGCCGCCGCCAGATCCTCGGCTCGATACCGTCGAGGGAGAGATGCACCTGCACGGCGTTGAAGTCGCGGAAGCTTGGCCGCCGTCTGTCGTCGGCATCCTCGCTCATGTGTCCCCCCCGAACAGTCTACCTCTCTTGACGGTCGGTGCTGCAACTGCCGATATGGTTGCCAGCAGGACGATGGCGCGCGCAAGGTCGCCCGTCCATGGGCGCCGCCGTCAATTTGCTTGCCACGCTATCACGGATGGGCGGACTCGTGACTGAGGTGTTCCCTGACCAGTCTTATCCGATCGCGATGCCTCCGATCCCGGACATGGTAGCCCGCGATCGACGTGAGCGAGAACGAGCCGGCGAATGTCGGCTTCTGTATACGGCCCGAAATCCACAGCCAATCACCCTACACGGTGGAAGCTGGCCAGAGTCGCTTTGGTGTCGTCCAAGGTGACCGCTTCATTGCGCCGGTCGTCATGCAGATTCTGCGACCGCTTGCCTGCATCACTGTCACGCCGCTCTCTCCTTGCTCTGGCCACGCTTCCGCGGCGGTTTCTTGGCAGGAGTTCCGACCGACCCGGCCACCCGCGCCAGTGCCGTTGCCATGGCCTGGCGGTCGATGACGCTCGGGTCGCGGCGACCGAGCCAGTCGATCAACTCCGCATGGCGCGTGTGTGTCGGATCCGACATCGCGTCCAAATATTCGGCATAGCCCCACGAGCCACCAACGTCCTCCGGCGGACATCGACCTTTGGCGTCAACAAGGCGCGGATAGTCTTGCCACAGTTCGGCCGAGAACCGTCGCTCGACCTTGATCGTGTGCCGCCAGTCGTCACCGAAATCATAGGTGTACCGCAGCAGCTTGACGTTCGGCATGCCCAGGATGCCCGCGAGCGGGGCGGCCCGTGAATCACGGATGTCAATGCCAAAATCGAGGTCCTCGGGAGGCGGCAAGCCCCAGCGCGCGTCATCGGTGAGCCGCAGATAAAAGGCGTACATGTGATAGTTTTCCCACGGCATGATCGCCTGGATCATCTCGTGCAGGGTGTCGAGCGTGACCGACACCGGCACGTCGATTCGCCGCATCAATGTCGGCTTCACGTGGTCCAGGGTGATCTTCAGGCGAACGATTTCGATGGTGGGCGACATTGCTAGGGCCTCAGTGACGCTTTGCGGCGACGGGCGGCTCGGTTTTCGCGGTGAGACGGAACCAGCGCTGCCACGTTCGTCATGCTCGTGGTCACGACATCGAGCGTGATCAGCTCGTCCCAGATAGCGACCACCCGCTCGGCGAGAGCGAGATCGTCAGCGAGGGCGGAGCCCGGCGCTCCAGTCCGCGAGCGGGAGCAGTCGCTCCGCGAACGCCTGTGCCAACGCGATGCTGGAAAAGCCGGCTCCGCTACCAGGGGTGAGTCGCAGTCCAGAGGTCAAATGCGTCATGCTCCAGACCGATCGCCACCGCCGCGGTATCTCCCAGATGCCGAATGGCCCACCCACCCAACCTGCCCATTGGCGCTAACTTTATCAGCTTGCATCGGAGACTCGCTTGTGATTCCAGCATGGGATGACTCACGAATCACTTGCCAACCCCGGCTGGGTTGCGACGGTCGAGCGGCTCGGCGGAGCCGATCTTCTGGAGCGGGAGGCGCGCGAGCACAAAGCGTTCGAGCGTGCGCGTGCGGTTATGTCTGGGGTCGACCTGTTGCGGCTGGCGTTCGCCTATTGCCTTGGCCGGACGGGTCTGCGTCTGACGGCAGCGTGGGCCGAGACGGTGGGGCTTGCCTCGCTGTCGAACGTGGCCTTGCTGAAGCGGCTGCGCAAGATGGCGCCGTGGCTGGAGCGCATGGTCGGCAGGCTGATCGGCTCCGGCGGTCCGGTCGCGGCGGCGCATGGGCGCCTGATCCGCATCGTCGATGCCACGATGATGGCTAAGGCCGGACGCCAGGAGCGCGAGCAGGGCGGAGTATGGCGCGTGCATGCGGTGTTCGATCTGCCGGCGGAGCGCTTCTCGGCCTTCGAGCTGACCGACGAGCGCGAGGACGAGCGGATCGACCGCGCCGAGGTGGTTGCCGGCGAGATCCGCATCGCCGATCGGGCCTATCTTCATGCCGACCGCATCGCCACCGTGCTGGCGGCGGGTGCCGACGTGATCGTGCGGGCGCCGTGGAACGGAGCCAGCTGGCGCGATGCCCGTGGCAACGGCCTCGACCTGATCGAGGTGCTCAAGCGGGCCGGGCGCAGGCAGGTCGTCGACCGTGCGATCTGCATGAAAGGCTCGGCCGACCAGCCCATCGGCGTCCGCCTCGTGGCGCTGCGCAAGCCGAAGCACGCCACGGAGGAGACCATCGCCAAGCTCAGGCGCGAAGCCGCCCGCAAGGGCAAGGCCGTGCACCCCTCCACGCTCATCGCAGCAGGCTGGACGATCCTCGTCACCTCGCTGGCACAGGAGGAGTTCCCGGCGCAGAAGGTCGGCGCGCTCTACCGATTGCGCTGGCGCATCGAGATCGCCTTCAAGCACGCCAAGAGCGGCATTGGGATGGTGCGACCGCCGGGCGAGGACCCGGGCCTGGCCAAGGTGCACATCCTCT
>DATBKR010000015.1:0-2995 GCA_036555805.1 Hyphomicrobiaceae bacterium
CAATGGCTCAAGAAGGCCGTTCTGCTGTCGTTCCGGCTCTACGACATGACCGCCATCGGCGGCGCGCCCGACGGCGCGACGTGGTGGGACAAGGTGCCCTCCAAGTTCGCCGGCATGACGCCCGACAGCTTCAAGGCCGCCGGCTTCCGGGCGGTCCCCGGCGCCATCGTCCGACGTGCCGCCTACGTGGCGCCCGGCGTGGTGCTGATGCCCTCGTTCGTCAACCTGGGCGCCTACATCGACACGGGCACCATGGTGGACACCTGGGCTACGGTGGGCTCGTGCGCGCAGATCGGTAAGAACGTGCATCTCTCCGGCGGCGTCGGCATCGGCGGCGTGCTGGAGCCGCTGCAGGCGAACCCCACCATCATCGAGGACAACTGCTTCATCGGCGCACGCTCCGAGGTGGTGGAGGGCGTCGTGGTGGGCGAAGGCTCGGTGCTGTCCATGGGGGTCTTCATCGGCGCATCGACCAAGATCGTCGATCGCGCCACCGGCAGAATCCTGACCGGAAGGGTGCCGCCCTATTCGGTGGTCGTGCCCGGCACGCTGCCGGGCAAGCCGCTGCCCAACAGCAACGAGCCCGGCCCCGGCCTTTATTGTGTCGTGATCGTCAAGACCGTAGACGCACAGACGCGCTCCAAGACCGGCATCAACGAGCTGTTGCGCGATTGACATCGGGCGGGCGCAAGCCAGGGGGCGGAACGGGCCGTGTCGGCCCAACGGTGGGAGACTTCGCGTGGAGACCTCCTTCGAAGGCGTGTGTCCCAGCCTGACCCTCGACCCGAAGCGGGTGGTCGAGACCATCGCCACGCTGCAGCGGCGCATCACGGAGCGTTTTCCGGGCGCGGGCCTCGGCGCCGTGTGCGGCGAGCTTCTCGCGGTGGCCAATATGAGCTCGGCGCGCGCGCACGCCATCGCGCGCCGCCACGTCCTGCTCCGCCTCGGCCTCATCGCCTTGTCGGTGGGAGGCATCGCGCTGCTCGGCTGGATCCTGAGCCAGCTCGACTTCTCGCGCACGGCGGCCGACAGCGTCTACACTGTATTCCAGGGCATCGAGGCGGTCGCCAACCTGGTGGTGCTGACGGGCGGCACCCTGGTGTTCATGATCACCGTCGAGCAGCGCCTGAAGCGCCGCCGCGCGCTCAGCGCATTACACGAGCTGCGCGCCATCGTGCACGTCATCGACATGCACCAGCTCACCAAGGATCCGAGTGCGGCGGTGAGCGTGGGCGGCAAGACGGCCTCCTCGCCGGCGCGCACCCTCACGCCCTACGAGCTGTCGCGCTATCTCGACTACTGCTCGGAGATGATGTCGCTCACCTCCAAGGTGGCCGTGCTGTTCGCGCAGAGCCTGCCCGATCCCGTCGTCACCGAGGCCGTGAGCGACATCGAGCGCATCGCCTCGGGCATGTCGCAGAAGATCTGGCAAAAGATCATGGTGCTCGACTCGGTGATCCGCAACGCGCCGGAGGCGGCGAAGGCGAGACCGTTCGCGGCGGCCCAGGGCTTCGCTGCGGAGGAAGTCTGACGCAGACAGGGCGCCCGCATGCCGAACCCTCGCCACGATCCCACCGAGCTCGCCCAGGCGCTGATCCGCTGCCCCAGCGTCACGCCCGAGGAGGGTGGCGCGCTGTCCTGCCTGCAGAGCCTGCTGGAGCCGGTGGGCTTCGCGTGCCACCGACTCACCATGCGCGAGCACGGCACGCCGGACGTTCAGAACCTCTACGCCCGCCTGGGCAGCGGCCGTCCGCACTTGTGCTTCGCGGGCCATACCGACGTGGTGCCGGTGGGCGACGCCGCCGGCTGGTCGCGGCCGCCGTTTGCGGCGGACATAGTGGAGGGGGTCCTCTACGGCCGGGGTGCCGTCGACATGAAGGGCGGCATCGCGTGCTTCGCCGCGGCGGCGCTCGCCCATATCGCGGCGAACGGCGGCCTGCCACGCGGCTCCCTTTCGTTCCTCATCACGGGCGACGAGGAAGGCCCCGGCATCAACGGCACAGCCAAAGTGCTGGAATGGCTGCGCACGCGCGGCGAGGCCATCGACGCTTGCCTCGTCGGTGAGCCGACCAGCTCGGTTGCAGTCGGCGACGAGGTCAAGATCGGACGGCGCGGCTCGGTCACCGTGGATCTCACGGTGCACGGCAAGCAGGGCCACGCCGCCTACGGCAATGTGGCCGAGAACCCTGTTCCCAAGCTCGCCCGTATGATCGACCGGTTGAGCGGCACCCCGCTCGATGCCGGCACGCCGCGGTTCCAACGCTCCAGCGTCGAGGCCACCGTGGTTGAGGTGCCGAACCGCGTGAGCAACGTCATCCCGGCCTGGGCGCGCGCCGCCTTCAGCATCCGCTACAACGACCTGCACACGCGCGCAGGCATCGAGAGCTGGGTGCGCGGCCATTGCGAGACCGTCGCGCGCGAACTGGCCGCGCGCTTCACGCTGGCCTTCTCGGGGACGCACGAGGTGTTCCTGACCGAGCCGGGGCCGCTCGCCGAGGCGGTGTGCGGGGCCGTGCAGGCCGTCACGGGCCGCGCCCCGGCGCTCACCACCAACGGCGGCGCCTCGGATGCCAGCTTCATCCACAAGCACTGCCCGGTGGTGGAACTGGGCCTGCGCAACGCCACTGCCCACAAGGTGGACGAGCAGGTGCCCGTGTCCGACCTCGCGACGCTCACCGCAATCTACCGCCGTCTGATCGCGACCTACCTGGAATAGGTGTTGTATGACACCGCCACCGGGGATAGTGTATCCGGATTCATGATGTATGCAGATTAAAGATGACACGCGGGGCGTGTTGTGCTCACATGCGCGCGCCCCGGGGATGGGATGCGGTTCGCCTGCAGGGCCGCGTCCCAGCGCAGGAGCCGAGGGCTGCAGTCCGATGCCTCGCCCGGTCGGCGGCCAGACCAGCCGAGCGCCGGTTCTCGGGGTGCGGATGCGGCGAAGCCGGTTTCCGGTACCCCGCTCGATCGGTGGACAGGCCAGCCAAGCGTC
>DATBKR010000016.1:0-11991 GCA_036555805.1 Hyphomicrobiaceae bacterium
GAAGGCGAACAGGATGGAGACGGCCATCGTCAGAATCACGAAGTCTGCGCCGCGATAGTCCTGGTCGCGCATGAAGAAGTACCCGACCAGCGCAGAGACGACGACCAGGATGCCAAGGGAGGTCAGTCCGCGCTTGCCCCCCGGCTCCCTGAAGGCGACGGCGTCCGCCGGCAGGCCGGGTGCGGCGCTGGCGGAGAACCGGGTGACGATGAAGACGTAGACCGCATAGAGCCCGGCGAGCACGACGCCGGGGACGAACGCGCCCTCGTACATGTCGCCCACCGAGCGGCCGAGCTGGTCGGCCATGACGATCAGCACCAGCGACGGCGGGATGATCTGGGCCAGCGTTCCCGACGCGGCGATCACGCCGGTGGCAACGCGTCGGTCGTAGCCGTAGCGCAGCATGATGGGCAGCGAGATGAGCCCCATGGAGATGACCGAGGCGGCCACGACGCCCGTGGTCGCCGCCAGCAGCGCGCCCACGAAGACCACTGCATAGGCGAGGCCACCGCGCACCGTGCCGAACAGCTGCCCGATGGTGTCGAGCAGGTCCTCGGCCATGCCCGACCGCTCCAGCACCAGCCCCATGAAGGTGAAGAACGGGATGGCCAGCAGCACCTCGTTGTTCATGATGCCGTAGATGCGCTCTGGCAGCGCCTGCAGGAGCGGCCACGACAGCGTGATCTCGCCGTGCGAGAGCGGCGCCAGCTCGGTGCCCACGACGAAGAAGACAAGGCCGACGGCGGCGAGGGAGAACGCGGCCGGGTATCCCAGGATCAGGAAGACCACGAGGGCGGCGAACATGATCGGCGCCATGTTGTGGGCGACGAATTCTGCCATCTGGAAATCTCTCTAACGCGTCGATCGGGTTGTTCGGGGCCGGCGCCGCGGCTGCGGCTAGCGGGGGGCGGTGCGCGTCTCCGCTTCTTCCTGTGCCGCCTGCAGCAGGCGCTCGGCCTCCGCCTCGGCGGCGGCGTGATGTCCGCCTCCCGACACCGTGTCCTGCAGATCGCCCCTGATGATGGCGATGCGCTTGATGAGCTCCGAGAAGCCCTGGACGGCAAGGAACGTGAACGCCAGCGGGATCAGGAGCTTCGACGGGTACACCGGCAGCCCGCCGGCATTGGTGGACTGCTCGTTCTGCATCAGGGAACGCCAGAAGAAGGGCCATCCCAGCCAGGCGACGACGAGCGTGACGGGGATGAGGAAGAAGACGTGGCCGAACACGTCGATCCAGTTGCGCACCTGCTTCGGCAGCATGTTGTTCACGATGTCGATGCGGATGTGTTCATTGGAGAGGAGAGCCCAGGCCGAACACAGCAGGAACACCGCGCCGAACAGGATCCACTGGATCTCAAGCCAAGAGTTGGAGGAGGTGTTGAAGACCTTGCGCACGGTGGCGTTGACGGCGCTCACCAGGATGGCGGCCAGGAGCGCCCAGGCGACCCATCGCCCGATGTTCGTGTTGAAGGCGTCGACCGCGCGGCTGAATCGCAAGAGCTTCTTCAATCCACTCCTCCCTCCAGGGCCGGGCGGGCTTCGGCTTCTCGTTTTCCCGCCCCCACCGACCATGGCCGGCCTCGATCGTGCGCGCCTTCGGCCATAGCGGTGCGCGGCGTCGGTTGGCGATCATGCGCATGGGACGCGCTCCAGCGCCAGGGGTGCGCCGGCCACACCGCCTGCTGCTCGTTGCCGCAATCCTGCGCCGGAGGGAACCGACGCAAACCACGAGGACGGGTGCCATGGCAGCGGACGGCTTAGGGGTGCCGAATGCGATCGAAGCAGCAGCCGTTCCGGCGTAAGACGTTGTTTGTCAATGGACATATGCCGGGGGTCCCGGAAATGGCGGGCGGCTTTCGTCGCTCCGCGCCGCCGCAGTCGAGCCGGTTGGCAGGGCGCATCAACTCTGCTTAAGAGGGGTCATGGCCAAAGCCGGACAGATTCGGGTCGGCGTCGGCGGCTGGACGTTCGAGCCGTGGCGCGGCGTGTTCTACCCCAAGGGACTGCCGCACGCGCGCGAGCTGGAATACGCGAGCCGGCACCTCACCTCCATCGAGATCAACGGCACCTTCTACCGCACCCAGACGCCGGCGAGCTTCGCCAAGTGGCGTTCCGAGACGCCCGAGGGGTTCGTGTTCTCGGTGAAGGGCCCGCGCTATGCGGTGAACCGCAGCGCGCTGCGGGAGGCGGGCGACTCCATCAAGCGGTTCCTCGACTCCGGCGTGACGGAGCTGGGGAGCCGGCTGGGACCGATCCTGTGGCAGTTCGCGGCCACCAAGAAGTACGACGAGGCCGATTTCGGCGCCTTCCTGGAGCTCTTGCCGGAAAAGCTCGGCGAAGTGAAGCTGCGTCACGTGGTGGAGCCGCGCCACGCCTCGTTCCTCACGCCCGCCTTCATCGCGCTCCTGCGCAAGTTCCAGATCCCGGCCGTCTACGCCGAGCACGCCACCTATCCGGCCATCCCCGATCCGGTCGGCGATTTCGTCTACGCCCGCCTGCAGAAGGGGCAGGACGACATCGCCACCGCCTACGCGCCGAAGGCGCTCGACCAGTGGGCCGAGCGCGCCCGTGCCTGGGCCAAGGGCGGCGCGCCCGCGGACCTCGCACCGGTGGACGCGGGCAAGAGGGCCAAGGCCCAGCCTCGCGACGTGTTCGTCTACTTCATCCACGAGGGCAAGGTGCGCGCCCCCGCCGCCGCCATGGCGCTGATCGAGCGGCTCAAGCGGTGAGATGGTGAGTGGTGAGATGGTGAGTTGCGGTCGGAGCGGCGAGGACAACCCTTGGACGCCCCGAATTGGCACCATTGCGTGTCAGTGCCACCGACCTGAACCTCACCACTCACCAGCTACACCCGCGCCGCCTCCTCGTTCACCACGCGCTGCCCGGCCGGGTCGACGGTGATCTGGCGGTCGTGGAAGGCCACGACGGCGGGACGGTGGGCGATGCTGACCAGGGTGGTCTGAGGCAGGCGCTGCCGCAGCAGCTCGTACATGTGGCGCTCCGCCGGCTCGTCGAGGGCCGCCGTCGCCTCGTCCAGGAACAGCCAGTCGGGACGGTAGATGAGCGCGCGCGCGAAGCCCAGCCGCTGCTGCTCGCCGCCCGACAGCACCAGCGACCAGTTCGCGGTCTCGTTGAGCCGGCGCACGAGGTGCCAGAGCCCGCAGGCTTCGAGCGCGTCCTGGCAGTCCCGGTCCGGAACCGGGTCCGACGGGTCGGGATAGCACAGGGCATCCTTGAGGGTGCCGACCGTCAGGTAGGGCTTCTGCGGCAGGAACAGCACGCGCTGGTCGGCGAGCGGCGTGGCGATGCGCCCGCGCCCGAACGGCCACAGCCCCGCAAGGGCCCGGAACAGCGTGGTCTTGCCGCTGCCCGAGGGCCCGCGCAGCACCACGGCCTCGCCGCGGCGCAGGCCGAGGTTCACGTTGTGCAACAGCGGCCGGCCGTCGGGCAGGTTGAGGTCCAGGCCATCGAGGGTCAGCTCGGGCTTGGCCTGCGGGCGAATGTCGATCTCGCTGTGCAGCGCTCCCCGCTTGGCCGCCACCATCGCCTCGCCGAAGGTGGTGAGGCGGTCGACGGTGGCCTTCCAGGCGGCGAGCTGGGTGTAACTATCGACGAACCACGACAGCGCTCCCTGCACCTGGCCGAAGGCGTCGGCGGTCTGGGTGAGCGTGCCAAGCAAGATCTGGCCGGCGAAATACTGCGGCGCTGCCACGATGAAGGGGAAGACCGCGGCGGCCTGCCCGTAGAACGAGGTGAGCCAGGTCAGGCGCTTGTTGTACGTCATGTACGCCCACCAGATGGCGAAGATGCGCGTGAACGCGCCCCGCAGGCGCCGCTCCTCCACCGGCTCGCCGTGATAGAGCGCGATGCTCTCGGAATTCTCGCGGATGCGCACCATGCGGTAGCGGAAGTCGGCGTTGTAGCGCTCCAGCGCGAAGTTGATGCGCACCAGCGGCCGGCCGACGGCGTAGGTGGCCCACGAGCCTGCGAGCGCATAGGCGACCGCCGCCCACATCATGTAGCCCGGCACGGTAATTCCGCCGAAGATCGGCAGCACGAACCCGCCGGACAGCTGCCACAGCACGGCCGCGAAGGTGACGAGCGTCATCACCTGCAGCAGCAGGCCCAGTGAAATGCTCAAGGTCTGCGAGGTGAACGAGTTGCAGTCCTGCTCGATGCGCTGCTCGGGGTTGCCCACGCCACGTCGCGTCAGCTCCATGTGGTAGTAGGTGCGGTCGGCGAGCCAGTCGCGGAAATAGACCTGACTCAGCCAGCGCCGCCAGCGGATCGTGAGCAGCTGCATCAGCCAGGTGCGATAGACGACGGCGACGATGAACAGCGCCACCAGAACGACCCAATAGCCGAGCTCGTGCCAGAAGGCATCGGCGTTGCGGTCCTGCAGTGCGTTGAAGAAGCGCGCGTTCCAGGAATTGATGAGCTTGGAAAGGTAGACGATGAGAATGCTGAGGCCGATGCTGATCACGAGCAGCGCGCGCGCGATCCAGCACTCCTTGACTCCGAAGCTCGTGCCCAGAACGGTGATCCTCTGCCGTTCCTCGGCGTACCAGTAGGGCCGCGTCAGTACCCACAGCTTGCCCGCGAAGCCGCGGGCGCCGGCGATGCGCGTCAGGAATCGGTCGATCATGGCAAAGGTCTCTTCCCCGTTCGGCAAGAGGCGCGTTTCGCGCGCTCGCCATCAGTGCCTTAGCCAGGGGGACCCGCGCCGGGCGAGACCTGCCGAATGGGCATGGTAAACGGTGCGATGCGAAGGCGCGTTCCTGCAGCCGCCTTACAAATCGTCAATGATCGTCGCCGAGGCCGATCGAGCGCCGGAGCGTCCGCGCGTTGATCAGGATCGCCACCACGGCCTCCGCCAGGCCGATCAAGGTCAGCAGCAGGAACTCGACGGTGTTGAACACGCCGAGGCCGCCGACGCCGGCCGCAGCCAGGGCGAAGAGCAGCACGAACGCCCCCGCCATGGCGGCCATCACGAGCGCCTCGACCGTGTTGTCGATGCCGGGATGCGAGACGCGCAGTTGCTCGGCCAGCCCCGCCATCGCGGCGGCCACGAGCAGCAGCTCGATCCAGGAGACGCCATAGCCGCGCCACCCGATCAGCGCCGCGTGCGGGTCGGGGAAGAAGTAGGTGCCGACAAGGTAGAAGACGAGAATGTAGGCGAAGCCAGGGATGCTGCGCAGCAGGCCGCGCCCCTGGCCGCCCTGGGCCGATGCACGCGAAACCCAGCCCCAGTTTCCCGCGCGGAGGCCTTCGGAGGCCCTGTCCTCGGGTCTTGTCATGCGATCCACCCGTTCCCGGCTTCCTCGCGACAGGGGCCTGCCAAAATGCCCCTGCGCCCTATCGGTGAGTCTGGCGGCGCCGCGCCTTCATGTCCTCGGCGACGGCCGTCAGCTTGCGCAGCAGGTCCTCCGCGAACTGCGTGGGCGCGCCCTGGACGATCAGGCGCAGGACGTGCGCTTCCTGCTCGCGGACACGCCTCTCGGCGGCCCGCATCGCGGGATCGGCCGGAGCCTCGTCCTCCGGCCGCGCGGAGCGCAAGGACCTCGAGGTGCTGTGCGGCTGAGCCATCCGGGCCTCCAAGGCCCCCGCGTGCCGACAACGGCTCAGCCTGCACTTGGTTCCGCTTTTGGCCCGGCCAAGCTCCAGGCCTCGTCACGCTTGCGCGAGCGCCAAGGCGGCGCCCTTCTCAGGCCCTTCTCCGGCCGCATTGTGGGGCCTGTAAGGCCAGCCCTAAATGAGGGCGTGTGTGAGTGCCGCGCGTGCCAAGCGACGCCGTGTTCCCAGTTGCAACCCATTCTGACGGTCCCCAGGCGCGCCTGGGGTCGATCCTCGCGTTTCTGGCGGTCTACGGCGCGGTCATGTTGACGTTCGCAACGGTCGCCGGCGGTTGGTCAGCGCTGCATCCCGACATGACGGAGACCTGGGCCTGGGGGAAGGAGTTCCAACTCGGCTACAGCAAGCATCCACCGGTCATGGCCTGGATGGCGGGCTTGTGGTTCGAGCTGATGCCGAGAACCGACTGGAGCTTCTACCTGCTGGCCATCGCCAATGCCGGCATCGGCCTCGCCGGCGTGTGGATGCTGGCCGGGCTGCTCCTCGGCCTGCACGGCCGCTGGGTGTCGGTGCTGTTTCTGGTGCTGACGCCGTCCTACACGTTCTGGGCGCTGAAGTTCAATGCCAACGCCGTGCTCCTCAGCTCATGGCCGTGGACGGCCTATTTCTTCGTGCAGTCCCTGCGCAGCCGGGGCGCGGGCCATGCCCTGCTCGCGGGCGTCGCAGGCGCGCTGGCGCTCCTCGGCAAGTACTATTCGGGCGTTCTCCTCGCCACGCTCTTCGTTGCGGCGCTCCTGCATCCCGACCGCGGCCGCTATTTCCGGTCCTGGGCGCCCTGGCTCACGGCCGTGGCCGGCGTGGTGGTCCTTGCGCCGCACCTCTGGTGGCTGCGCGAGGCAGGCTTCCCCACGTTCCAGTACGCCCTGTCGAAGACGCGCTATCCCGTGGCCGAAGCGGGGCAGTACACGCTGTCGGCCATCGCGCAGAGCTATCTGTGCCTGGGTCTCGGCGCCGCCGCGCTCGGGGCGGCCTTCGGCCGCCAGTCGTGGGACCTGCTCAAAAGGTCTGCGCGCGCTGCGGCGAAGCGCGAGACGGCGTGGCTGATCTGGCTGGCGCATGGGCCGGCGTTCGTGACGCTCGCGGCTTTCCTTGTCTCCAACGGGCGCTTCGCCACGGAGCACCTGATGCCGGCTTGCTTTGCCATGCCCATCGCCTTCCTGGCAGCCTCGCGCGCGCCCATCACCGGGCTTGTCGTCAGGCGCCTCGCCCTCGCGGTGGTCGCCCTCTGGCTCCCGATCACTCTCGCCTCGCCGGTGCTCGCCTCCTACAGCTTCGCGCATGGCGCCGGCCCGGAGCCACGGCGGGAGGTGGCGCTGGCCGTGTCGCAAATGTGGAACCGGCTGTTCCATCGTCGGCTCCGGTTCGTGGCCGGCACTCCGGCCCTGGCCACCGCCGCCACTTTCTACAGCCCCGACGCGCCCTCCTACCTGATGCTCGACGAGCCCGCGCTCACGCCATGGGTGGACGCCGCGCGGCTCAAGCGTGAGGGCCTCTTCATCCTGTGCCGCATCTCGGACCGGGCGTGCATCGCGCGCGCCGAGCAGCTGATCGGCGAGCGTCCGTTCCGCAAGACCCAGGAGTTTGCCGCGAGCTACCGGGGCAAGTCGTCCCCACCGCGCGCGTTCACCCTGTTCGTCCTGCCGCCGGCCGGCGTGGACTTCCTCGATTAGGTTCGGCCCAGGGCAGCGAAAGAAAAATGCGGCGCCCATGTCGCGCCGGGCGGACCTGCATCGTCATGCCTCCCGATGGCGCAGGGGGCGCCGTTCACTGAATAGAGGCAATCCCTGCCGCTGCAGCGAGCGGACCGGCACGGGCTGCGCAGCGGCGACGAGCTACCCGCCGATCACCTCCACTCCCATACGCGCCATCGATGGTACGCGCTCGCCCGACTTCAGGGCTTTCTCCGGGTTGGAGGCAGTGCCGTCGAGGCCGCGCTTCTTGACGCCCTGGACGATGGCGGCGAGGCGGAAGAAGGAGAAGGCGAGGCAGAAGCTCCAGTGAGGGACCTCGGCGAGGCCCATGCGCTCGCAGTATTTGGCGACGTACTCCTCCTCAGTGGGTATTCCGAGCGCGGTGCGGTCGACGCCGGCGAGGCCGCGCATGGTCTCGTGGTTGGGAAAGCGCCACTGCATGCACTGGTAGGCGAGGTCGGAGAAGGGGTGGCCGATGGTGGAGAGCTCCCAGTCGATGATGGCGCACAGGCGGGAGCCGTCGGGCGCGAAGATCATGTTGTCGAGGCGGTAGTCGCCGTGCACGAGGCTGGAACGGCCGTCGTCGGGCGGCTCGTTCTTCTCCAGCCAGGCGATGAGCGTCTCCATGTCCTCGATGCGCTCGGTCTCCGACGCCCGGTACTGCCTGGTCCAGCGGTCGCGCTGGCGCGCGAAGTAGCTCCCCGAGCGGCCGAAGTCGGCGAGGCCCACCTTGGCCGGGTCCACGGAGTGCAGCGCCGCCAGCGCACGATTCTGCTCGTCGTAGAGCTTGCTGCGCTGGGCGTTGGTGAGCTCGGGCAGGGCCGGATCCCAGAACACCGTGCCCTCGACGAACTGCATGACGTAGAAGGCCGTGCCGATGACGCTGCCGTCCTCGCACAGGTGCAGCATGCGCGGCACCGGCACGTCCGTGCCCTCCAGCGCCTTCATCACGCGGTGCTCGCGATCGACCTGGTGCGCGCTCTTCAGGAGTTGCCCCGGCGGCTTCTTGCGCAGGACATAGCGGCCGCCGGGTGTGGTGAGGATGAACGTCGGATTCGACTGGCCCGTCGGCGTCTTCTGCGCCTCGATCGGTCCCCTGAAGCCGGGCAGCCGGGCCTCCAGGTAGGTCGACAGCGCCGCCGCGTCGATCTGCGCGGCCTGGTGGGCGAAGGTGGTCATCGGCGGACTCGTCGCAAATGCTGCGCGGATGCCCTCTCCCCGCGCTGATGGAGTGCGAGGAGAGGTTGGCGTTGCGCGGGGAGAGGGAGACATCACATCTTCTGGTTCGTGTACCGCCTGAGCTCAGCGCGGGCGACCTGGCGGCGATGGACGGCGTCGGGGCCGTCGGCGAGGCGCAGGGTGCGCAGGCCGGTCCACATGCGGGCGAGCGGCACGTCCTGGGTCACGCCCATCGCGCCGTGCATCTGCACGGCCTCGTCGGTGATCTCCAGTGCGATGCGCGGCGCGATCACCTTGATCTGCGAGATCCACGGTGCGGCCTCGCGCGGGGAGGCGGTGTCCATCATGTAGGCGGTCTTGAGGCACAGGAGCCGCGCCATCTCGATCTTCATGCGGGCCTCGGCGATGATGTCGTAGTTGGCGCCGAGCTGGGCCAGCGGCTTGCCGAACGCCTCGCGGGTCAGCGAACGCCGGCACATGAGCTCCAGGGCGCGCTCGGCCTGGCCGATGGCGCGCATGCAGTGGTGGATGCGCCCCGGTCCCAGTCGGCCCTGCGACACCTCGAAGCCGCGCCCGCGCCCGAGGATCAGGTTGTCCTTGGGCACCCGCACGTCCGTGAAGCGGATGTGCATGTGGCCGTGCGGGGCGTCGTCGCTGCCGTAGACCTTCATGGGCCGCAGGATCTCGACGCCCCCGGTGCCGGCCGGCACCAGGATCTGCGAGTGGCGCTTGTGCTTCTCGGGGGCGTCCGGGTCGGTGCAGACCATGACGATGTAGATCCCGCAGCGCGGGTCGCCGGCGCCGGAGGCGAACCACTTCTCGCCGTTCAGGACCCACTCGTCGCCGTCGAGCCTGGCTGCCATGACCAGGTTCGTGGCATCCGAGGAGGCCACGGCCGGCTCGGTCATGACGTAGGCCGAGCGGATCTTGCCTTCGAGCAGGGGCCTCAACCATTGCTCCTTGTGGGCGGCCGAACCGTAGCGCTCCAGCACCTCCATGTTGCCGGTATCGGGGGCGGAGCAGTTGAAGGTCTCCGGCGCCAGCCGCGACCAGCCCATCTCCTCGGCCAGGTAGGCGTATTCCACGGTGGTTAGGCCGTAGCCCTTGTCGGAGCCGGTGAGGAAAAAGTTCCACAGGCCGCGCTCCCTGGCCTTGGCCTTGAGGCCTTCCAGGATATCGGTCTGGCGCTTGGTGTAGACGAAGCGGTCGCCGGCCCTGCCGATCTCGGCCTCGTACTCCTCCTCCAGGGGCATGATCTCGTCGCGCACCATGGCGCGCACCTTCTCGACAAGCGGCTTCACCTTGGGGGTCATGCCGAGGTCCATCTGGGCGTCTCCGGGCTGGGATTCTGATTTGCCCGCAATAGAACCACGCCCACGGGGGAGTGAGAAGCGCGCTGACCGGGGTTGCGCGGGCTAAGCGTACCGGCGCCTCAATTCGGGCGGCGATTGTCGCACGAGCGGGACAAACACAAGGGCGTCACCGTCGGCAAGAGCCTGACGAACATCAGGATCGCGCCGAAGCTGAGCAACCGTGCGGGGCCGCGGCATCGGGTCAACATCCTCGGCCCAATCGGCGAGCGCTTCGGCCGCGCTAGCGACAGCTTCCTCGACCGTGCGCCCCATTGCCGTACAAGCCGGGGCAGTCCGGGAAGATGACGCCGAATGCGCCGGGCTTGCCATCGACGAGCGCGATGTAAGCGCTCACGGTTCCGTCCTTCGTTTTATCCATCCGGCAGCTTGCGCGATGCTGCGGGCAACCTTTGGCATTACCGTCCGGTGTCGTGGCACCTGGATCGGCTGAGGCGCGCGCTGCCGCATTGCACCCTTGCCGCCGCAGTGCAAATTCTATAGGCGCATGCGCCATAGGCGCTTGCGAGAGAAATGGACCTGGTATACCGTATACCAAGGACTGAGTTGGCTCACCTCAGGTGGAACAAATGGCAATCGACCCGAGCGGCGGACATCCCGCCATGGACTACACCGAGCACCTGCGCACCTATTCGGGTTTCCTGCGCGCGACCATGATTCTCGTCGCGTTCGTGGCGGCGGTGCTGCTGTTCCTGCTCACGCTGGTGCCCTGAGGCCGCTCCTGAACTTGCTTGGGCCCGGACGGCAGGGGGTTGGCGCGGCCCGTAAGAGGCCGCGCGGGGGGCAGCGATGGTGACGATAGCGGTCACGGGAGAGCGGGACGGCGAGCCGCGCGTGGCGATCTCGCCGGAAACCGTCAAGAAGCTGACCGGGCTCGGATGCACGGTACGCATCGCGAGCGGGGCGGGCGTGCAGTCGCGTTTCTCCGATAACGTGCTCCAGGCGCAGGGGGCGACCATCGCGGCAAGCCCGGCCGAGGCTCTCGCAGGCGCGGACATCCTGCTGAAGGTGCGCCGGCCGACGGCCGCGGAGGTGAAGGCGCTGAAGCCCGGCGCCATCGTGGCCGCCATGCTGGCGCCCTATGACGACCGCGCCGGCCTCGATGCGCTGGCGGCCACGGGAGCCTCTCTGATGGCCATGGAGTTCATGCCGCGCATCTCGCGGGCGCAGTCCATGGACGTGCTGTCGAGCCAGGCCAACCTCGCCGGCTACAAGGCGGTGGTGGATGCCGCCGCGCACTTCGGCCAGGCGCTGCCCATGATGATGACGGCGGCCGGTACGGTGCCGGCGGCCAAGGTGTTCATCATGGGCGTGGGCGTGGCCGGGCTGCAGGCGATCGCCACGGCGCGGCGGCTGGGCGCCGTCGTCTCGGCCACCGATGTGCGGCCGGCAACCAAGGAGCAGGTGGCATCGCTGGGGGCCAAGTTCATCGCCGTGGAGGACGAGGAGTTCCTGCAGGCGCAGACGGCGGCAGGGTACGCCAAGCCCATGTCGGCGGAATACCAGAAGAAGCAGGCGGAGCTGATCGCGAGCCACCTCAAGGGCCAGGACATCGTGATCACCACCGCGCTGATCCCCGGCCGTCCCGCGCCCAAGCTGGTCTCGACGGCCATGATCGAGAGCATGAAGCCCGGCTCGGTGATCGTGGACCTGGCGGCCGAGCGCGGCGGCAACACGGATCTCACGAAGGCGGACCAGGCCGTGGAGCACAACGGGGTGCTGATCCTCGGCTCCACCAACCTCGCCGGCTACAAGGCCGTGGTGGACGCGGCCGCCATGTTCGAGCAGGCCGTGCCGATGATGATGACCGCGGCGGGCACGGTGCCGGCGGCCAAGGTGTTCATCATGGGGGTGGGCGTGGCGGGCCTGCAGGCGATCGCCACTGCGCGGCGGCTGGGCGCCGTCGTGTCGGCCACCGACGTGCGGCCGGCTACCAAGGAGCAGGTGGCCTCGCTAGGGGCCAAGTTCATCGCGGTCGAGGACGAGGAGTTCCTGCAGGCCCAGACCGCGGCGGGGTACGCCAAGCCCATGTCGGCGGAATACCAGAAGAAGCAGGCGGAGCTGATCGCGAGCCACCTCAAGGGCCAGGACATCGTGATCACCACCGCGCTGATCCCCGG